>JAJYOS010000296.1 GCA_021796055.1 Bacteroidota bacterium | reverse complement strand
TCCGTAGACGGCAAAACCGTTCTGCCGTGGGAAAAACCTTTGGAGGCTTACGACCTTCATATCAAGCTTCTTGACAACCTGCTCAGCCATTTCCTGCATGACCGATTTAAGGTCGTGGGTCTCAACCATCTTTCGAACTAATGAGGCAAGAATCTCAATCTGGTATGACTTCAAAGTAGATTGATGACGCGCCTCGATCGCCTCTCTGACAAATCCGATACTCTCAATTCTTTCCAACAAAACGCGTGGGAACATCCTCATAGAAACAGAAGTCACCGGGATGTAGGAGTCCGCCCCCATCTGCTGAGTCTCAGAGTAAATACTATCGGTGAAATCCCTCGATACTATTATTACCGGCAGGAAAGGATCTATCTCTTTTGTCAATTTCACGATGGCGGCAGGATCACCGACGGAAAGGTCGTAGTCAATGACAAGCGCGTCGTACTTCCTGGATGTGAGACGTTTGTTGAGACCCACGGAGCCTGGTAGCGTCTCAATTATGAAACCGAGCTTCGACGCTTCCAGCACCCTATTGAATTGTTCTCGAAGCTCCTGCGAGTCTTCTACGATTAGGATCTGCAACTCCTGGAACGAACGCTTGCTCGTAGTCGGATTCCCTCTCTTTAGAAAAAGTTGATTTGGTGGTAAACTTCTTCAAATGAAAAGGGCATCCCGTGCCCGGGATGCCCTCAAATCTCCGCTGAGTTAATCAGCCAAGGTAAGCGCGAAGCGCTTTGCTTCTCGTGGCGTGTCTCAATCTCCTGATGGCCTTTTCCTTGATCTGCCTAACGCGTTCACGAGTCAGGTTGAACTTCTCGCCGATCTCCTCGAGAGTGAGCGGGTGCTCGCGCTCGATTCCGAAATAAAGGCGAATCACTTCCGCTTCCCTATCTGTGAGCGACTTCAAGGCGCGCTCAACCTCAGTCCTGAGAGATTCCTTCATAAGGGTGTAGTCAGGAGGAAGTTGATTGTCATCCGCCATGACATCGAGAAGCTTGTTATCCTCACCCTGGACGAAAGGTTGATCGACAGACAAATGTCTTCCGGAGATCTGCAACGTCTTGTCGACTTCGTAAAGGCTCATGTCGAGCTGTTCCGCGATCTCGGACGGACTCGGTTCACGTTCGAACTCCTGTTCGAGTTCGCTGAACTTTTTTCCTATTTTATTAAGGGCGCCGACCCGGTTCAAAGGAAGTCTTACTATTCTCGACTGCTCGGCCAGCGCTTGAAGGATGGACTGACGAATCCACCACACCGCGTACGAAATGAACTTGAAGCCTCTGGTCGGATCGAAACGCTTTGCAGCTTTGATTAATCCGAGATTACCCTCATTTATCAAATCTCCAAGAGAAAGTCCCTGGTTCTGATACTGCTTCGCAACACTGACGACAAACCTCAGGTTCGCCTTAATAAGTTTCTCAAGAGATTTTTGATCGTTCTCTCTAACTTTGATCGCCAGGTCAATTTCCTCCTCAGGTGTGAGCAGATCGACCTTTCCAATTTCCTGAAGGTATTTGTCGATCGTCTGGTTCTCACGGGAAGGATATTGCTTACCGACTTTAATCATTTAATTACCTCTTTTGTTGGCAAAAGTCCTTTTCTTCACATGCTTGAACAACAGAATTTGACACTTCTAATGCCGAATAAGTTCAATCATGATAACAAAATTCGAGTAGATTAGGCTCCCTATCACTGAATAGATCAGTCACAGACAGGTTTGTTGGTTCAAGCCATATCAGTAAAGAATTTTGCTGCTCAGGCGTACACTTCCTTCTCGTTGCATTTGCAGACCTTTACGAAATGCTGATTGTACTTATAGCTCGCCTTTTCACTCTTTTCAGCTGAAATCACGAGGACATTTTGCAAGGTCTCACCGCATTTCGGGCATTCGGAACCTCTTTTGCCGGCTATTGCTTTTGCCGCTTTTTCCGCGAAACTCGTTGTTTTAGCCATTATATTCTCCTTGTTTTTATAAAATCTTCACGACATTGCCGCCGCTCGTATGAGCGCGCTGCAAAACTTTCTGAGCCGTAATTATAAGTTCGGATGGATCGTTCTTTATCTCCACATTCAGAACTGCAACGCTGATGGTTGCCATATAGTTTCTAGCGCCGATTGTGTAGACTTTTGTCGCCAAATTCTTTCGGAACTTCTCTCCCCAGGCAAGCGCCTCGTGCTGTGAGAACCCCTCCAGAATAATGCCGAACGAATGCGCCGATACTTTCCCGATGGCATCATACGGCTTGAGCCATCCGCGTACCGTCTCCGCAACATCAGTTAGTATGTAGTCCACGCCTTCCACAGAAAATCTATTTCTGATTTCATCGACTCTGTCCAACCCCATAAGAACGAGCGCACTCTTTATCCCAAGATCGGTGACGCGTCCTATCTCTTCATCAAGCCTTTCGAGAAAGAATCGCTTATTTAGCGTCCCGGTAGTCCGGTCAAATACAACAAACTTATCGAGTAGCTGGTACGCCTGGTTGATCTCAGCGGCAAGAGCTCCGAGATAAACGAGCTGCTTAATGCCGTCAACTTCCAACGAGGAGAACTTGGCAGGAGTCAGACTCTCAACTGCGATTACTCCGAAACATGTATTCAAACCCGAAATCGGTATCGCCACGAAGGAACCTTTTCCGAGAGGCTCGCTTTGGTTGAACCTGTGTTCCTCAACGTGAGAAAGGTCCTCCATGTAAAGTGGCCTGTTTTCGCGCAGGGCGCGACCGGCAATGGAGTCGCTCAAACCGACTTTGCATCCCTCTTCAACGTATTCAGACCCCGAACGCTTCACGATTCTTGAAACCGCCCAAGTGTGGAGTTCACTTTGAGACACGAGACTTACAAATTCAGCATCCACTGTATCGGAAATAGCCGTCGCGATAGTGGAAAGAATCGCGTTGATGTCCGCCTTCGACGTGAGCTCGTTTCCGAGCCACTTCAAAGAATTGAACGCGCTCTTAACCACAGCAAGGTCGTACTTATCTGTGATAGCGCGAATTATTGCCGTCAATAGTCTTGTGAAATTGCCAAGAAGAGGGACCGTCTCTCTTCCAAATCCCTCATCCGCCAGACTGTCCGCGGCCAGCACCGCAATGACTTCATCTCCGAAAAAAATCGGTACTCCGATAAGGCTCTTAACTCCGGCGGGCTCGTCGTAATAAGGGACGACATCTATTTCAGCGGCTGGATTAATCTCCGAAATAATTTCCGGCTTCCCGCTTTGAGCAATCCTGCTGATCACGTCGTTGCCGATAGTAAGTCGAAGCTGCTTCGTGAAGGCTGTAGACTTAGTCATCTTGTCAGCAACGGCCAGCAGCTGCCGCTCCCTGTTCACCCAAAAGAGTACGGCGGTGTTCGCGAACAGGACTTCCTGTACCAGCTCGAGAAGCTTATGCAGGATGGAATGGAACTCCGCCCTGGGTTCGGCAGGCGCCTGCTCTTCCGGCTTAAAGTAGAACGTATCTATGATGCTCGACCGCGGACCATCTTTTTTCGGCGTGTATGTCCGCTGCGCTTCAGGCGGAGTCGGCATCACCGGTTGGCGAGGTATAACTTTCTCAGGACGAGCAACCTGTGGTTCCTCATACTCTGCATAGTATTCGGAACTTATATCGTCAAAGACGTACCGCTTTACCGGTTTATTCTGTTCTTCGTTCACTTGAGGAGACTAGCAGAGGTTATGGCCACAATTCTTCATTTTGCATTAAATATAATAGGACGCAGGGCATATTTACAAAGCACCAAATGCTGAAATTATTTCACATAAAAAGAAAGCTGACCAGTTCAAACGTTTGAAAACCAGGAAGTTAAAACGTAAATTCGTGCGTGGTAATCGAGTCGGTAAATCCCGCAACAGGCGAGATCGTCGGAGAAGTCGAATCAACCGCGGTTAATCAGATCGGTAGAATTATCAGCGATGCCAGAACAGCACAATCGGACTGGTCTGCCCTCCCCCTCGGTACGCGCGCGGGGATACTGAGGAAGTTCGGCGAACTCCTCCTCTCGAGGAGGAAAATTGTGACCGAGCTGATGTCCAAAGAAAACGGCAAGCCTCTCGTCGAGGCTTACGCATCCGAAATAATTCCCTCTTTAAGTTTCATAAAATATTACGCCAGTAAATCGGGAAAGATGCTCAGGCAGCGGCGAGTTGAAATTGGGATTCCGCTTCTCAAGACTAAGAAGGCGTATGTCAGATATGAACCGCTGGGCGTTGTCGGGATAATCTCTCCCTGGAATTATCCTCTTATGCTTCCGCTAGGCCAAATCATTCCGGCTCTTATGGCTGGCAACGCGGTCGTCTTCAAGCCATCGGAATTTACGCCGCTCGTCGGCGCGTTGATCGGAGATTTCTTGTGGGAGGTTGGAATTTCCAGGAAGCTTTTCTCCATCATTCATGGGGGCGCGGACGTAGGAGCCGCACTAGTATCATCGGGAATCGATAGACTTTTTTTCACGGGAAGCACCGCGACAGGGAGGAAAGTGGCTGAGCTTGCGGCAAGAACTCTTACGCCGGTGTCGCTCGAGCTTGGGAGCAAAGACGCAATGATAGTTCTCGCGGACGCCGACATCGAATCCGCGGCAAGCGGTGCTATGTGGGGAGCGTTCATGAATTCCGGGCAGACCTGCGTATCCGTCGAAAGATGTTTCGTCGACGAGAAAATAGCAGACCGATTTATTGAAGCGCTCAGGAAAAAAGTGGCTGAGCTGCGCACGGGAGCTGGCACGGAAGCCGGCTCTGACATCGGAGCAATAATTCATAAGGCACAATTTGAGATTATCCGCAGGCATATTAGCGACGCGACGTCAAAAGGTGCGCGCGTTGTTGTTGGCGGCGAGTTTTCGGAAGACGGAGGGGGACATTTCATAAGACCCACTGTCCTTGCCGACGTCCCGATGGACTCCATTCTAATGAAGGAGGAAACGTTCGGTCCGGTGCTGCCGGTAGTAGAATTCAGGAATGAGCGTGAGGCGATCGACCTGGCCAACGCGTCGAAGTTCGGACTCTCTGCCAGTATATGGACCGCGGACTCGAAGCACGGACTCGATCTGGCAAAAAAGCTACACGCGGGAGCCGTCACGGTTAACGATGTCATAAGCTATTACGGTATCAGCGATGGCATGGTTGGTGGTGTGAAAGAGAGCGGTACCGGACGAGTGCACGGAAGAGAGGGCCTTCTCGAAATGGTGACGTCAAAATACTATGAAGTCGAACGAGCACCGCGCATGAAGAAGTTATGGTGGTACAGATATGATGCCATCCTCCTTTCCTTTTTTGAAACTGCCACAGATTTCTTATTTTCTAAGAGCGTGTTCCGTAAGATCGGATCGTTATTCAAACTTGCACCAAAAATCCTGAGGATCAGAAAGTTATGAAATTGTACGCACTTGCATTCGGGGCCCATCCTGACGATATCGAGATGAGCGCCGGAGGCACATTGTCTATGCTACATAGAAACGGCAAGCCGTTCGGAATGGTTGATTTCACGCGCGGCGAGATGGGCACGAGAGGGAACGCCATTATAAGAGCTGGCGAAGCAAAGGCCGCCGCTAAAATACTTGGCGCCGAAGTACGCGTCAACCTCGGCATAGGAGATTCAAACATCGAACTCAACCGCAAGAACCTCCTGAAGGTCGTCACCGTCATTAGAAAATACCAGCCGGATATCGTCTTCGCTCCATATCGCGAAGAACGCCACCCGGATCATGTTCACGCGCACCAGCTTGTCAGCGACGCGATTTTCTACGCCGGTCTCAGAAAGCTGAAGACCGGAAACCTCGCTCCATATCGGCCGAAGCATGCTTACTATTACATGCAGCACCGGACCTTCATACCGACGCTCTACGTAGACATATCAAACGACTTCGACACGAAGGTAGCCGCTATCAAGGCGCACAAATCGCAATTCTTCGATCCCAAAAGCAAAGATCCACAGACGATGCTCTCAACTCCTGAATTCATGGAGTATCTGCTCGGCAGAATGAGATACCACGGAAGGCTTGCAGGCGTCAGGTACGCTGAACCTTTCTGGACACAGGAACCGATCACGATTTCGGATTTCGACTCGGTTGTTTGAGGGTTTCCCCCCTCTTTGCGTTCCGCGTGATTCGTCATAGTAAAATTTTGCGTTCGCAGGCTCACTTGGCGCGAGAAGCTGCGATTATTGTGCCAGTCGCGCCATGTGAGCACTTCAGAAGTTTGTGCTACGTTTCGCCCCTTAGAGCGCAGGTAGCGGAACAACTACTTTGACGAGAGGCTGAGTTCTTGTACTCCCTCAATTTCAATGAAGGCCCCTTCTCTGCTAAACGGTTCAGCGCCCGTTAATTGCATCCACGAACGCGAGTATATCGCTTTCCGTGTTGTAAAAGTGCGGCGAAACCCTGATCCACCCTTCCCTGACTGAGACCTCGATCTTCGCTTTTGACAATCGTGCGAACATGCGGTCGGCATCGTCAACCTTCACTGAAATAATCCCCGCCCGCTCACTCCGCTCCCCATCGACGAAAATCGGCGCTCCAAATTTGTGCAGCTCGGCAATTAGATGGTCGCCGAGATCGAGAATATGTTCTTCGATCTGATCGATACCGACATCAAGAAGAGTCGCCAATGTCTCATGAAGGCTCAGTATCCCAATCTGGTTGAGAGTGCCGTTTTCATACCTCCGCGCGTTCTCGTCAGGATCCATACGATATCTCGTGAAGTCTCCGAAGAAGTTCCTAATGCTTGTCCATCCGAGATAAGCCTGATTGAGCATCGCTTGCGTCTTCTCCGATACAAAGGCAAAACCGATCCCCTGTGGCGCCATCAGCCATTTCTGTCCACCTGTGGCAAGAAAATCAATTTCCATCCGCTGAACATCGATGGGGACGACTCCGGCGGACTGAATGGCGTCCACCGAAAACAAGATTCCATGCTGCCTGCACAGTTCCCCAATCGATTCAAGGTCAGCTCTGTACCCTGATAAGAACTGCACGTGACTGATGGACACAAGCCTGGTCCGATTGGTCAAGGCCGCCTCGATGTCTTCAGGGAGTATCTTTCCGCCGCGGCTTTTCACGAAATCAACCTCGACCCCGCGACGTTTCAGGTTCAAGAATGGATAAACATTTGCAGGGAACTCCATATCGTTGAGGATGATTCTATCTCCATCTCTCCACTCCATTCCCGAGGCAAGTATGTTAATCGCATTGCTGGTATTATCGCAGAAGGCTATCCTGTCAGGCGTGGAGTTGATAAGCCTGGCGATATACTCTTTGGTCTCCTTGGCGATCCCGATTTGAGAACCAAAGTTGTCTACGCGAGTCTCGCTACGCTCATCCAGGTATTTGTTAACGGCGGCGACAACCTTCGTAGAAAGCGGCGATGTCGCCGCGTGGTTAAGATATACAGTTCCGGTCTTTATAACGGGAAACAGAGACCGATACGCGTCAATGTCATATCTCAGCATAGAAACCTCTTTTCAAAAGATAAGCTTAAAGGAAAGGTCCCGGTCACTGTGCTCGATATCTTCATTCGATATTCACAGACATGGTTGAAATTAACAAACCCGCAATGAGTATAAAATTTCGCCACCCTTCGCTGAGTACCATGATAAGCAGCTAAGGTGCATGTCGGGTTGATTTCGTGAAA
>JAJYOS010000295.1 GCA_021796055.1 Bacteroidota bacterium | reverse complement strand
GGGAGAGCATGCGTCCAATTTGAGTTGCGCCATTGTAGAAGAAATCGGTCGCGAGCATGGTTGTCCCGCATTTGTCGTGGATCCGGCATCTGTCGATGAATTCGGTCCATTGGCCCGCTATTCGGGTCATCCGCTGATAAAACGGAAGAGCCTTTCCCATGCGTTGAATATCCATACCGCAGCACGCACGGCGGCTGAAACGATCGGTAAAGACCTCGCCGACACCAACTTCGTGATTTCTCATCTTGGTGGCGGTATTTCAATTTCGCCTGTGAAGGGAGGCAGGATAGTCGATGCCAATGATGCCTCCAGTGACGGTCCTTTTTCACCCGAGCGGACCGGAGGATTACCTCTTCAACAGTTCATCGACATTTGCTTTTCGGGAGATTATACCCGGCAAGAAATCAGGAAAATGGTGATGGGGAAGGGCGGGTTGCTTGCATACCTGGGCACAAACTCCGCCCGTGAAGTGGAGATGCGAGCGGAAGGCGGCGATGTCAGGGCGCGTGAAATCTACCAGGCTATGGCATATCAGATCGCGAAAGAAATTGGCGCAATGGCCACAGTCCTCAACGGGAAGATTGATGCTATTGTTCTAACCGGGGGACTCGCGGGTTCGATAATGCTGACGGAATGGATTCGTGAAAGAGTTGGCTTTATTGCCAGGATTCTTGTTTATCCGGGTGAAGACGAAATGAGGAGCTTAGCCCTCGGGGCACTCCGCGTGTTACAGGGCAAAGAGAAAGCTTTGGAGTATTGAATGAGTGCGAAACAGATTCACAACTTTCAGGAGTTGCTGG
This sequence comes from Bacteroidota bacterium, assembly GCA_021796055.1. The sequence goes on along the minus strand of JAJYOS010000295.1, from coordinate 6,844 downwards.
CATACACAGTATCATTGCCGCCTAGAACGGTTGCCGTAGTGAATCCCAACAACAAGGAAACATTTGCTGCCATCGGTGAAGCTGCAGCATCGCTTAATACGAGATTCATCCTCTTCGGAAACAAGTCTGAGATATCCGACGGGATCGGCTCAAATCCGAGCCTCGGATCAGGAGTGGAGGTATGCGATTGCAGCGACGTCACATGTGCGCTTAAAGGAGCAATAGCGTCTGTTCTCGACGGGCAGTCCGAGATTCTCATGAAAGGCGGAGTGGATACGGCTACGATGATGAGAGTCGTTTTGCAGGAAGGCAGCGGGATGAAGACCGGCAGACTTCTGAGTGATATTTTCGTACTCGAATATCCGCCGAGACCCGACAATCAATTTGTCATGATAACCGACGGAGGAATGACTCTTTCGCCGGATCTTAAGAACAAAATCGAGCTAATAGTCAACGCTGTTGAAGTGGCACATTCGCTCGGCAATGAAAACCCGAAGGTCGCCATACTGTCTGCCACCGAGTTCGTTTTACCCAACCTGCAGTCTACAATCGACGCAGCCGCCCTTTCCAAGATGAATGAGCGGGGTCAGATCAAAGGCTGCATCGTTGACGGCCCGTTTGCACTCGACAACGCCCTTTCGCTCGAGGCCGCTGAAGAAAAGGGAATCAGGTCCGCCGTGGCGGGACGAGCTGAAATCCTGGTGGCAGCAAATATCGAGTCAGCAAACAGCCTTGCAAAAAGCACAACTTATTTCGCGGGCCTGAGGCTTGCACATGTGATAGTCGGTGCCAGAGTGCCTATTCTTATTCCATCCAGATCGGACAAGAGCGACGCAAAGCTCCTTTCAATCGCATTGGGCAGCATTGTGAGCGAATACCTCAATCGGGGTTGAAAAGGACCGTCCCGATTCTCTCTTCTCCAGTTGCATATTATTGATTTCACTGTTTAATTTGGTTCGTAATAGCGCGGCAAAGGGCAATGTCCTGAAACGACATTTTGTGGCCGCGCTGTCAGGGTTGCAAGAGAATTTACCTGGTACACCTTCGAAAAACAGAGATAGCCAGAAATCTGCGTGATTGGACAATTGCCGAGATTTAATGGTAGTTGCCAATTGCCAAATGGAGACGCGTGAAAGTGAGTTTTTCTGAGGGTATCAGAAAGATGCTTGATCTTTTCATTTTGTGAAACACGCATGGTCTGTCAGGGATTGCTGAGCGCCACAACCTGGAAAAGGACGCAGAACTCAAGCACGAACGGTGAATATCGGTGCCACGAATGACTGTTAAGGCGGGCCCTTGCAAATGCCTTCTGTATTCTTGCTGGGTCCTTTTTTCTTAGAAGAGGGGGAAGAAGAAGGGACACCGAAAGTCGGCTCGAAGCGGGATGTTCTTCCTTACTGGCGGACAGTGAAGATCCGACATGTTTCTTCACTGAGTGGTGACGGTGTTGCTCGCTGCTTGTGCAGAAAGTAAGACTCAAAGTGGGAACAAAAAGGAGGCGTTGAAAAATGAGATTGCCAAACAGGACAGTAGAAGGGAGACAGTTCTCGACCAGTATTATCGACGCAGTGTGGGAGAAGGCCTGGCCCGTTACCGGCTACGATCCAAACCTCTGGAGGAGGGACAAATGTGGAGCCCTGATCAGGAAATTCTATTTCGGAGACATCGAATCACAGTTTGGGTGGGAGATCGACCACGTCAAGCCGGTATCTGAAGGAGGGTCCGACGCGCTGATAAACCTTGAACCAATGCAATGGGAAAACAACCGCCACAAAGGGGACAACTGGCCCAGCTGGGAATGTAAGATAAAGGGATGAGGACAGCCGGGACAAGTGTTTGTCCAGGTGTTATTAACTTCTGATTGGCCTCCATCATCTCCTCTGCGGCACGACCTAATTCGTGCAGGAAGAGATGCATATTATTACCTGGCTGTCAGTGCACACCCGTGCAGATAGCATTACTTCCCGAAGAATCAAATCTTGAAAATCAATCAAGTAATGGATAGATTTTAACCATCATATGAATACAAAAAGAAGCTTCATTTTTCGTCTCCTTTGGTCAAATCTCGCGCGCAAGTTCTATCTCTGGTTCCTTGCGCTGATTGCTCTCTTCTCCGTGATGAACTGGATTGTGATGCCCTGGTATGTAAACGACGGTGGCACCGTGACCGTGCCGAACCTCGTCGGGATGCAGGCGGCGAATGCGAAACAGATTCTGGACACTCTTGGACTGCAATTCGAAATTGGCGGGAACAAATCGAGCAAGTTGAAGCCGAATACGATTCTGTCGCAGAACCCGGACGGCGGGACGATCGTGAAACACGGGAGGCGGGTGTATTTCATCCTCAGCGGTGGTGTTGAGAAGGTAACGGTTCCGAACCTGAGCGGCCATTCACAGCGCGAGGCGCAGTTTATGCTGGAACGCTCCGGCTTCATTCTCGGCCAAGTGACATACGACTCGTCGAGCAATTTCCCTCAAAACGTAGTGATGTCACAGTCGTTACCGGCCAACACACTGGCCCCGTCTGGATCCGCGATATCTATTGTCGTATCTGCAGGAGCTCCGACCGTCGGCGAAGTGTCGGTGCCGAATCTGGTAGGGTTGCCTCTGTCGGATGCACAAAGGGCAATCCTGAACGGAGGCCTGCTGCTTGGAGACATCACCTTCCAACCGAGTAGAAGATTGGTACCGAATACTGTAGTCGAGCAGTACCCACGCTCCCAGGAGATTGTGCCCAAGGGTACGAAGATTAATTTGTTCGTTTCATCCATCGAAAACCAGCAGCAGGGCCCGGAACAATAATGGCAATCGTAGCCCCTTCCTTACTCTCAGCAGACTTCACTCAATTACACGAACAAATCCGGTTGATTGAGAACGGCGGTGCCGAGTGGATTCACCTGGACATCATGGACGGTCATTTTGTGCCTAACCTCACCTTCGGACCTCTGCTCGTCTCGGCCGTACGGAAGATGACCGATCTTGTGCTCGACGCCCATCTGATGATCGAAAATCCCGATTCATATATTGAACAATTCGTGTCTGCGGGCGCCGATTACATAACGGTTCACGAGGAGGCGGTGATTCACCTTAACCGTACCGTCAACAGGATAAAACAACTTGGTGCCAAGGCCGGAGTTGCAATCAACCCTTCCACGCCAGTAAGCGTATTGTCGGAAATTGTTCACGATGCAGACCTTGTACTGATCATGTCAGTCAATCCGGGTTTCGGCGGGCAGGAATTCATCGCCAGCGCTTACAGGAAGCTTTCTGAGGTGAAGGCGCTTATCCCAAATGGAAAGAAAACCATAATTGAAGTTGACGGCGGCGTAGGCCCGGAAAATGCGGCCGGACTCGTGCGGGCAGGGACGGACGTCCTGGTGGCTGGCACATCCATCTTCAAATCGAGGGACATCACGGCCACCGTGAGGGAAATGAAGGCCGCCCGGTAGGGCTTGGGCCTGAACGCGTTACTTCCCGGGTATCAATCGTCAGACAACCTTAAGGAAAAAAGGGTCAATACCAGATGAATTACGTCTTCGTCGGCGGGGAAGTGGTTACTCCGCATGCAGTCATAGATAGGGGCGCCGTCGTTGTTGAGGGAGACAAGATCAGGGAAATCTCAACACTTTCGCCTTCCAATATTGATAATGAGCATCAAATCATCGACTGCAATGGGAAGAGACTCATGCCCGGCTTTATCGACGTGCATACGCATGGAGCGCTAGGTTGCGATTTCACCGACGAGAACCCGGATACATGTTCGGTTTTGTCTCGACATTACTATGCGCATGGTGTGACGACCCTCCTTGCAACGCTCTCGCCACTGTCCCATTCGCTTCTGGTTCCTGCGGTACGGCGACTTGCGGATTATTGCGGGGAAAACGCAGGGCATTCCAATATTTATGGAATTCACATGGAAGGCCCTTATCTCAACCGTGCAATGAGGGGAGGAAACAGGGAGGAATATTTCGAGACCCCGGAACTTGAGAAGTGGCAGGAAATACTGGCAGCGGGAGAGGGCCACATACGGCTCATGACCGTTGCGCCCGAGTTGCCGGGTATTATTCCGGTCATTGAACACGCGATAAGAAACGGCGTCGTGATTGCCCTGGGTCACTCCACTGCAGACGGCGAGACCACAATGAAAGCAATCCACAAGGGCGCCAGACAGGTGACTCACATTTTCAACAGCATGCCGCCGCTCCATCATCGTGAGATCGGGATCCTTGCAGAATCACTCCTGTCCGAAGAGCTTGACGCGCAGCTGATTGCAGACGGCGCACATATTCATCCGAAAATGATCAAGCTGGCGACCAGGGTCAAAGGTACCGACCACATCATGCTCATAACCGATTCGATCCGCGCGACACAGGTGGGTGATGGGGAGTATTTGTCTGCCGGCGAGAAGGTATCTGTCCGCGACGGCATCGTTCATCTTGAGAACGGTACCCTGGCAGGAAGCACGTTGGTTCTGGAGAAAGCCCTAAAACTGATTGTGAACGAGGTCGGGATACCATTGCCTGATGCGTCACGTATGCTTTCATTAAACGCCGCCCGGTCACTGGGAATCGATAGGGAAACAGGGAGTATCGAGGTGGGCAAAAGGGCGGATATTGTGGGTCTTGACGGCGACTTCAATGTAGACTTCACAATGAAGGCCGGCAATTTCGAGTACAGGAGACTTCCCACACCTTAAACGGCTCGAAGAATAGGGCGGCGGTACCGATGGCACCACCGCCGTTATGTTTCCTATAAATCTTCCGTCGATTTTCTAAGCGCAAGGCAGGTGTCGTAGAACTCCTGCAGATTCATGAGCTTTGCGAACACAAGTCCTCTCGTTGCTCGTATCAGGGGGCTTGGATGCTCGTTGAAGTATTGCCTCCCAAGACAGGTCTTCACCCTCTGATATTGCCGCACCTGAATCCGCTGTGCCAGCTCAGAAAACGGTCCGTCATGTTCGTAGCTCGGGAAGGAGGCGCCGCGCTGTGAACCAAAAGCATTGTTGAACGAATTCTGCAGAATGGCAAACATGTTGAGCGAGACAGGGATAAACACGTTGGCTTCCGCAGGGTGAAACCGGTACCAGATATTACGATAACCGATGACCTTTATGTCTGAACGACCTGATTCAGTTTCGTACATCTTCAGGGCCTCGGACATTACCTGTAAAACTTTGTAATGCGTGTCTGGACCGCTTGCTTCCGGGTCCAGAGCAACTCCCACGATTGTCGGCTTCACTTTCCTCAGCACATTCAGAACAGGGAGGACGTCACGCTCTATTTTGGGTTCCTCGGTGAAGATGTCGCCCTTGTAGAACCCGAGCCGTGCGTGAAGAATTGACTGTCCATTGAATCCGAAGTACCCCCACAGGCAGTCGGCCTCCCATTCGCGCATCATTCCCTTCAGCCTCTGGATGTGCGGCAGGTCTTTCTTGCCGGGGTACTGAGTGTTGAAATAGTTAGCGAGCTCATCGATCCTATTCTTCAGATTCTGGATGTTGTCGTCTTCGAACAGGAAAACAAGGTTTCGAAGTAGTCTTCTCGCCTCGCCTTCGGCTCTGGTTCTGAGATTGTTTTCAGCAACACCGTCGAGGTACTGCCAGACGTCCCGGTTCCTCTTTGTTTCGTCGTGCGGATTGAAATAACCCTCGTTTATCAACTTGCTGAACGAACCGTCGTCCAGAAATCGCTTCAGATTGCCCAGCAGGTCGAGCATGTATGAATTCGTAACCGCGTTGAAGCCGCTAGTAAGCGTGAGGAAAGTGTGACTGTTCGAGGCATCCCTGGCATGACGCACAATGTATGGAAGATAACCGAGCATGAGATCGTCATGGTGTGGTTCCGTGTGCAGAAAGACTTCATTGGAATGCGGCATCCGTCCCAGTTCGACCTTCTCGGTCAGCTTCTTGTCAATTTCGTCGACAATTTGCTGGCAGCTCTCTTTTCGTCTGGTAAGAAGGAGCTCGCTGAAGCGGTCGCTCTCGAAATCTTTCACCGTCAGTTCGCGCACTCTTTTTCGCTTTGCCACTGCCAAATCCACAACGATCCGCTCCGTCTCCTCGTCAGGTATGACCTCCTGTGCGGCAAGAAGCTCGTAGTTTCTCTCAGACAAAAGTTTCGCCGCCCCTCTGGTCAGGTAGAATCTGGCATTCGGGAGTTGCTGCAAAACAGTGCCTGGATGTCGTACGTGCATCTTCTTCTGAACGGCATCGCCCACAACCTCCGCCTTTGCTTCGCCCGCAGCCATAATTATCGCGGTGCATGACCTGTTGTAGGTAATGGTACCTAACCCGATCGTGATAACGAGGCGATTCCGGGACACTTCGATGCCGCCGAGGTCGGTTGCCGCGGCCGCCTGCGTTTCATAGTTGGTCGCGGTTAATCGCGTGGTGGAGTTGAGGTCAGACCCTCTGACATTGAAACCGATGTGTCCGTCGGGACCGATGCCGCCGAGGAAGAAGCCGATCCCTCCCAGCGACCTTATCTGCTCCTCATATTCTGCACACCACTGATCAATGTCTTCTAGAACAGACTTCTGGAGTCTCTCCTCCCGAGTCTTAGGCTGCCTGTATCGAAGGGACAGATCAACCGTTTGATCGGGCCAAACGTCAGTCATTCGCTTTCCGGCAGGTAGTCCGATTTTGCTGTCGTCAATCAGGAGCGCTTTAGAACGGTCAAAGCCGAATCCATGCATGTAGTACTTGTTTACATAGTAGTAGAAGCTGTTCTGTTGTTTTGGGTGTATGGGATAAAATTCGTCGATCTGCACGAAGTGGAGGCTGCCTACATCTGGCTTTTCACTTGACGTGATTCCTCCTTCTTCAAGTTCTTCTCTGCCTCCGGGT
>JAJYOS010000294.1 GCA_021796055.1 Bacteroidota bacterium | reverse complement strand
ATGTTATTCCGACCATCCCCCTATTTTTCGTCGATCATGCACTTCTACACGCTTCAAATCTTGAAATAGCTTTTTGACATCCTGGATCATTTGCTGCTCTGGTGAAACCTGAAGCGCTCGCTCCTTTATCTCGATTTTGTCTAACAACGGCTGAGTGGCGGTACACAAAACTACAGTCGAACCGCAGCCCTTGACCAGGAAACGAAGGGAGACATTAAACATGTGCACGCATCTGATCGGGATGGTTTGTACCTCATCGAATACTATCACGGCGTTTGCAAGTTGATGCATCCTCCGGGCACCCCTCGTGCCAGAACCAAACAATCCTTCGAGGAATTGAACGCTGGTAGTGAAAACAATCGGCGCATCCCAGTTTTCTGAAAGGAGACTTTGCCGGCGCGTCTCCTCGTCTGGTGTCAGGTTTGAATGATGTTCAAGGACCACCTCGTCCGAATACTGTCCCTTGTCATTCTTTTGCTCCAAGACTTTCCTGACTTCATTTGCGTTCTGATCGATAATGGATGTGTACGGAATAACATAGATGACGCGATCCATCTTGTTGACATCTGCATGGTTCAAAGCGAACCGCAAGCTTGCAAAGGTTTTCCCTCCACCCGTCGGCACAGTTAATTGGTATAATCCCTTCGGCTTCTTAGAAAACTCCAAGCACCCCTGAGAAATCTCGCCTCGCAAAACGTCAACTTCATTTCTCTTCTCAAACTTCTTACCATCAAATCGCTCTATTAGGATATCCCACGGGACATATTTGCCCTGGTTCCGAATCTTAGGGTTTTTCGGAAATTCAAAATCGGCCGTGCTCAGCCTGTCCGCATCAATAAGGCAACTAAAGAGAAATCTTGCCAATAGACCGTACTTGAACATCAAGCCCTTTTTGGAGTCGCCTTCTTCTTTCAACGACCGTAACTTACCCAGGAGTTCTGCTGTTAATTCTTTTGAAAAAAGATTTTCTATTGTCTCGCGTTCAGCATTATCCAAATTTGAGTAAGCTTCTTCAGCATGGGTCTTTTCCTCAGGCTTTTTTATTCTCCTCTCCAAATTGTTTGCTCCATCTGGCAAGAGACAATCAATCATGCCCGAGTGATGGGATGCAATGCAAAGTGACAGAAATTGAGCAACAAGACTCCCTTCGGTTCCCATGGTTGACAACTTTTTCTGTATGGTCTGAGCGCCAGCACTTGAATGATCCACCTTCCCCTTTTTTTCAGATGCGTCGACAAAATTATCATTGTCCGGATCAATTAGACCAACCGCAGAACGAATATAGAGATCGAATTCCTTGCTTGCCTTACCAAGATCATGCAGCAGGCCCAGTAGTTCACCATGTGCTTGTAACCCAATCTTAGAGGCAAAACGGCCGGCTAATTGAGAAGCTTCTCCAAGGTGAGTCCACAGGTCTTGCGAGACTCCGTCCTTCGCCCGCCGATGCGCTATGAATCTGCCCTTCATCCGTCTTCCCCTGATCTCACCACAATCATTTTTTCCCTCTCCGCCCTTGTTCTTCGCCCACCATATATGCGAGCATCGACTCCTTGAGTACGCGGATCGTGGAAGGTTCGTCGCGAGCGCGGATTGGAATATCCAGCACGTCGCGATTATGTTGTTCCCAGAGCGAGCCGGCTATGGAACAATGTAAGTCGGCGATTTCATCCGGCACAGCATCTCCCGCGAGGGCAAGCAATTTTCTGTAGGATGCTTCAGCGCGATGCCAATCACTCTTAAGACCGTAAGCGCCCCCCGGAACATTCCAAAACCCCCGCTCGTCCGGAAATTCTTCGACTGCCGTCAGAAGCGCTTTTCTCGCCCTTTCATACTTCTCCTGATTCATCAACGCTACGGCAAGAAGGGGGCGGAATTCATAGTCACCCGGGTGCTGATCGGCCTCAACCTTCGCTTTCACACCCGCCTCCCTGAACTTCCCTTCACTCATCAGAGAAATTCCGTCCTCTTTCGCCCTGTTCTCATCCTTTCGAGACATTGCGACCTTTCAAAATGAAGACTTATCTGATCCTTTACCTAAGTGCTGTCTCACGGCCTTTTGCACAGCCCTGAGCATCCCTGCACGAAGCGCCTTTTCCGAATATACCGGTGGCATTGTTGAAATCAAAACCGATCGCTACTCTTCGGCTTCATTCACCTGACAAACACGCGCCTGACCTGCCGGAAGATGACTGCTGTGACAGGCGCTGTGCCTTTATTCATGCCGTGGAGGTTCAGTATATTCAAATCAAAGCCAGAGGCACAATCATGGATTTGAGCAAACTACTTCATGAGCATATGAACGAGATCCTCACCGAGGCTGAGAATTCTCTTTCCCGGGCACATCTCACTCATTATGAAAAAGCCGGCGAGGAACACAACCGTCAGAAGCTTAAAGCACTCTACGTCCTTTCAGTAAGAGCCATCGCCGAAAAGAATCTCGGGCCCATGTTGTCGCATGCCGAGGAGATCGCACGAGAGCGATACGAAGCGGGATTCGATCTTTCGGAGGTTCAGACCGCCTTCAACGTCCTGGAAGAATCGGCGTGGAGATTCATTATGAGGAGTCTTCCGCCCGCGGAATTTGGAGAAGCGATAGGGCTCATCAGCACGGTGCTCGGCGCGGGAAAAGATATGCTGGGGCGCACGTACGTGACTCTCGCAAGTAAGTCGAAGCCACCGTCTCTCGACCTGCGCTCCCTCTTCGCCGGAACGTACTGATAATAAGCGGAGACCGGACGGGCATATGCCGGCTGATTTGATGCCGGGCATTCTGCTCAATTGACGTCCTTCATGCGGGTGATCAGTTATGTACAGGTGACCGTCATTCCGGCATTTCCAGACTGCGTGCAGGCACTTCGTCAGGTGAACATTATTTCGCCGCGTTACGCCAACCTTAAACCATTTGCTTCCCTGTTTTGTTGAATATCGATAGAACAAGTGCCGGATCGAAGCCTGTATGAAAAGCAATAGAAAGACAATTGTAATTCTCGGAAGCGGTTTTGCCGCTCTTAGTCTTGTGAAAAACATAAAGCTGGATTACTATCAGGTTTCAATTGTAAGCCCGCGGAATCATTTCCTGTTTACCCCTTTGCTTCCCAGCACGACCGTAGGAACAATAGAATTCCGGAGTATAATCGAGCCGATCAGAACCTCAAGAGTCGATATCCGCTACTACCAGGCGGAATGTGTTTCGATTTCGGAAGAGAAGAACAGAATCCAATGCAGGACAGTACAGGACAGGGAAATCTTCGAATTAGCTTACGATTACCTAGTAATCGCCGTCGGTGCCGTAAACAACACGTTTGGCATCCCGGGCGTCAGTGAAAATGCTCTTTTTCTCAAAGAGCTTCAGGACGCGCGTTCCATAAGAGGAAGGATCATCGGGAATTTCGAAAGAGCCAGCGCACCGAATCTACCGGATGCGGAGCGAAATAGGCTTCTTCACTTCGTCGTTGTCGGCGGCGGACCGACCGGTGTGGAGTTCGCTGCGGAGCTGAACGATTTCATCCGGGAGGACCTGGTAAAATGGTACCCGGCTCTGATTCCAGAGACGAGGATAACCCTCCTCGAAGCAACAGACCAAATCCTGAGCGCCTTCGATTCCCGTTTGGCTGAATACGCCATGCGTCTCTTCCAACGGCAGAGTATAGACGTCAGGCCGAACACGCCCGTGAAAGAAGTGAGGCTCGACCGAATAATATTGCACGATGGAACTTCACTCCGCTGCGGTCTCGTGGTCTGGTCGACGGGTATCGGACCGACGGAACTTATCCGGTCGCTTACTTACGGCAAGAACCGGGCTTCCCGCCTCCTGACGGACGAGTACCTCCGTGTCGATGGGAAAGAAAATATTTACGCAGCGGGTGACTGTGCCACGCCGGCCGAGGTCAGTTATCCGGCAACCGCCCAGGTCGCGCAGCAGCAGGGGAAATATCTGGCCCGTCATTTCAACAGGGTGGCCAGGCAGAAGTCCGTATCTCACTTCAGGTATCACGACCTCGGGATGCTGGCCTACGTCGGCGGTCGGCGCGCGCTCGCCGATCTGCCGAACGTGAAAGGGCACGGCTTCGCCACTTTTCTTTTCTGGAGATCGGCCTATCTTACAAGACTCGTCAGCATGAAAAACAAGATCCTTGTCCTCTTTGACTGGATCAAAGCTTCGGTTTTCGGCAGGGACATCAGCAGTTTCTGACATACGGCCGGATTCCGGCGGACCCCGACCGCCGTGCAAAACCCGCTTGGAATTGAAGTCGGTAGATTGCATTTTCCATTGGAGGAAGGAAGTGGCGGTTTCGGATACCTTTCTTAGCGAAACAAATAAACCGGTAACAGTCTCTAAAGTGAAATCCAGCGGCAGGATTGGGTTGTGAATATTTTCAGGCGATTTTCAAGCGCGCTTTCCACACATCCGAATCTCGGGATAATCGCAATTACAATTTTCATGATAGCGGCGATTGTCGGCGGTACATATTTCGCAACGAGTGACCTGGAGGGGAGACTAACCAACATCGTATTCAGCTCCAACAGCTTCACCTCTTATACCACCGCAACCCATATAAAGGACTATCTCGAGAGCAGAGCCACCGGGCTGAGTTCCATGGCCGGGGCGCTGGCCCACGACGCTTCATTCAGCCAAAGAACAAAGGATGTCGACACTTACTACGGTTTCGTGAAGACGAGAAATGTATCTGCCGCTTTGCTCATCTCGCGGTCGGGGACCATAGTCTATTCGACGAGGAAGAAATACATCGGCACCGACCTGTCTTCTTCTGATTTCTGGCATTATCTGAAGAAGACTTCGGCCGCAACCGAGTCGTCGAAGCAGACAGTGCAGCAAAGCTCCGGCGTGCCACCGGTGCTGCCATATGTCGGCAAAGGGGACACATCGAGCTTCCTGCTGATTGGCGCGCCCATTTACGCAAGTAACGCGAATGGGAAGCCGGAGTTCAAGGGCGCGTTCGCGCTTTTCATCAACCAGTTCCAGGTCGTTCCACCGCCCACCAGGAACGTCCTCGGGCTCGAAGACACGACGGCGCGGATGGCGGTCGGACTCTTTACGCGATCCGGATACCCGTTCATACACCTGTGGTCGACAGTCCCAAGCTGGAACAAGCAGAGTCTCCGGCCTCTGCTGCGAGGAGGAAGGACGCTTTGCGCGTCGTGCCATACCCAGAACGACATAGATCTTATACTCGGAGGGACATCAGAGCTCGGCACCGGCCTCATGAAATCGAATCTGATAAATTCGAACGGCGGAGAGTTCCTCTGGACATCCAGCAAACTGACTTCCGACAACATGCATCTTCAGGACAGCGTATGGTACATCGTGGTAAGCGTCGACAAGGGGCCAGTCCAGACGTCGGTGAACTCTTACGTCCGGGGTTTGCTCGTGCTGATGGGAGGGACGGTCCTGCTGCTTGTCGTCGTACTCAGCCTCGGCTTCTACGCGTACAGGCGGAGCGCCCTCGAGAGCCAGCGCCTCGTTCATCTCGAACAGGTGGCGCGGATCAGGGAGCAGTACGAAGTTCTCATCGAAAAATCGAACGACGGAATCTACATACTATTTGAAGATGCAATCGTCTTCGCCAACAAAACCTTTCAGGATATGCTCGGCTACACTCTCGAAGAGTTGTCCAACAAGAACTTCCTTGATCTGGTGGCACCGGAGAGCAGGCATCTGATCGAGGAAAGGGGCGAGATGTATAACCGCGGAGCGAAACTCGAGTCGCGATATGGATTCCTGGCGCTTTCCAAAGACGGGCGCCGGATCCCGGTAGAGGTGAGCGTTACGCATGTTCCTTCAGACGGGAAGGTCAGGACTATCGGCATCGTGCGCGATCTCAGCGAGCTCGCCGCCCAGAAGCAGCTGTATGAGGACCTGTTCAGGAACGCGCCTATAGGCCTCGGCATGTACAAAAATTTTAAGGCCGTGAAGGTGAACGAGACAGCCAGCAGGCTTCTCGGTTACGACAGTCCTGAGGATTTGATAGGGATACACGTCCTTGAGCTCGTCCACCCCGAAGACCTTGGGGTGGTTCGCGAGCGGGTCAAGAAGGCTATGGAAGACCGGCTTCCGGCTCCGCCGATGGAAGAGAAATTTTTAAGACGCGATGGATCCACCTTGCCGGTACTTGTACTCTCTCAGCCCGTGGTGTATGAAGGCGAAGACGCGGTTCAGATCGCATTCATTTCACTCGAAGACCGGAAAAAACTCGAGGAGAATCTTGCACACGAGGCGGCCATCCAGGAACAGGAGAAAGCGAGGCTCGACACGCTTCTCCAGAGTCTCGATGAGGGAATTCTCTTCCAGAGCCCCGACGGCAGCGTAGAATTTGTAAACTCCGAATTCTGCCGGATCTTCGGTTTTGACGACCCCTCGAAACTGATCGGATCTTCTTCAGCGGAACTCCTCCATCAGGCATCGCACAGGATCAAGAATCCCGACGACTTTGTGGCAAGAGTCTCCAGAGACGTGGAGCAGAAAGAGACCGTGAGGGGGGCGAGGCTGGAGTTCACAGACGACAAAATCGTGGAAAGAAGCGCGCTTCCGATTTTCAACTCGAGCGGGAAATACACGGGAAGGCTCGGCATCTTCCGGGACATAACGCCGCGCGAAAAGAGCGAGGAGGCCATCAAACGCCTCCAACGCACCGAGCTCCTCGGCAGGCTCGCAGGGGGAATCGCTCACGATTTCAATAACGTCCTCGCAATTATCATCGGAAGTCTGCAGATGATACTCAGAAAGGCGGACAATCCGGCGGCAATCGAGGAAAACACCCAGCGTGCGCTTTCGAGCGCGATCCGCGGGTCCGAGGTCGCGAAGAGACTCCTCCAGTTCGTCCGCTATTCCCCCGAAGGGTTCAAAGAGTTCTCACTGAGACATATCGTGGAAGAAACCACATCGATCATCAAACATACTTTCGAGGAGAATATTTCGGTCCATACCGAATTCGTCGTGAACGACGCGCTCGTCCTCGGATCCCCGGGAGACATTCAACAGGTGATCATCAACCTCGCCAACAACTCCCGGGATGCCATGCCGAACGGCGGAACCCTGACCATTTCACTCACGACCGCGGACAAAAGCCACATCCAAAAAAGGCTGGGGGCGCCACCGAGCGAAGACTACGTACTTTTGATCATCCAGGACACCGGTTACGGCATAGAGGACGGCAAGCTCGAAAAGATTTTCGATCCCTTCTTCACGACGAAGGAAATCGGCAAGGGCACAGGCCTCGGACTCTCGATAGTGCAGACGATAATCTCCGCTCATAACGGATTCATAGAAGTGAAGAGTGCTCCCAACAGCGGGACGACTTTCTTCATCTACCTTCCGATGAGCGCAGGGGAGCCGGGTGTCGCACAAGCCAAGGAGCCGTCAGGGGAAAACCCGGAACAACTTCCTTCCGTAAAACGCGCAACCGTCCTTGTCGTGGAAGACGAACCGGAACTTCGAAACCTCCTTCGTGAATATCTGACGGAAAGAGGATTCAACGTGATAGACGCGGCTAACGGAGAGGACGGTTACAGACTCTTCCAGGGTCACAATGAAATTACCGTCGTGCTCTCGGATCTCGGATTGCCGAAACTGCCGGGCGATAAACTGATAGCAAGGATAAAGTCCGAAAGGCGGGAAGTAAAATGTATTCTCG
>JAJYOS010000293.1 GCA_021796055.1 Bacteroidota bacterium | reverse complement strand
ATCCGCTATGATGTCGCTGAGTTTCTTGGTACGGAAAAGATTCATCCAAAGGACCTCATAGATTTTGTTGTCGAAGTGCAATCTAGGGAGGGTTGATTATAAATGCAATAAGCAGGCGCGCGGAATTATAGTCGGAGGGATCATAAATTCTCAACCGTTTCTCCCGGAGCATCCACCATCCCCTGCCGATTGATTTGCACATGTCGGGGAGGAATCCTTAGCTTCTACTCAAAGAAAGGAGATTCCAAATGCACCTTCTCTACAAAGTACTGACCCTCACTCTCCTCACAGCTTCTCTCCTCACGGCCCAGGTCGTTCCAACCCCGAACGCTTCGACCGCAGACTCGGAGATCCAGGCAATACTCGGAACGATCTCGCCCGATTCAGCGATCTCTTTCGACCGCACGCTTGCCAGCTTCGGAACAAGACATACGACGTCAGAAACCACGAGCGACACGCGAGGCATCGGTGCCGCAAGACGATGGCTTCATTCGAAATTTGAGTCGTTCGCCAAAAAGGACCATGATTTCAAAGTCTACGAGGATAGGTTCCTCCTGAAAGACGTCCCGTTCATACCGAAGCCGACAACTCTCGTGAATGTATACGGCGTCTTGCGGGGCAAAGAAGGAGTAAACGGGAGATACATCGTCATCTCCGGGCACTACGACTCGCGCTGCACAAATCTTCTGAACGATACCTCAGACGCGCCGGGAGCAGACGACGACGGAAGCGGAGTATCGCTAGTTCTCGAAGCGGCACGCGCCTTCACCTCCACTCACTTCCAGCCCGAGGCAAACATAATATTCATCTGCTTTGCGGGCGAGGAGGAAGGATTGTACGGCAGCAACCACTTCGCTATGGAGGCACACAAAAAAGGCATGAACATCATAGCCGATCTCAACAACGACATCGTGGGATCGATCAGAGGCGGAAACGGCGAAGTCGTGAGCAACATGGTACGCCTCTTCTCTCAGGGATACCAGGAATTGAAGATAGGCAATCGCGATGTGAACGCCGATGTGATCGGTTACTCGAACGATTCCCCTTCGAGAGAACTCGCGAGGTACATTCACGCTGCCGGTGACAAGTTCTTCCCGATGTTCCATACGACACTCATCTTCCGCCAGGACAGGTTTCTGCGCGGTGGAGACCACGCGTCTTTCAACAAGTACGGTTACGCCGCCGTCCGTTTCACCGAACCGAACGAGGACTATCACCACCAGCACCAGGATGTCCGCACGGTGAAGGAAATGGTACACGGCAAGGAGAAGGATGTAGTTTACGGGGATCTGCCGCAATTCGTCGATTCGGCGTACGTGGCGAGCGTGACCAGGATGAACTCGCTCGCGGCCGCACTTCTTTCCATTTCCCCGCCCGCGCCTTCTAACGACGCGATGCTCGTCGACAAACTCGAGTACGGCTCACGCTTCCGCTGGGACAATCCTTCTCACGGGAAAGGACTTGCCGGATGGAAGATCTACTACCGGAAGACATACGAACCCTTCTGGACTGGGTATGTATTCGTGAAAGATTCGTCCGCCCCCGTCATGAGTTACGATCTCAAGACGATGACGAAGGATGATTACATCTTCGGGATCGCCGCTGTTGGTACGAACGGAGTCGAAAGCATACCCGAAGCGCCCCTTCCCGCGCGATAAGTTTTGGCCGCCGGGAATTCGCGGATATTCCCGGCTGTTTTATTGATATAAGCCAATACTAACTCAACTCGCCGATACTTCTTGTCGGCTGAAGGAGATACATGCCCAACTATAAAGATCTGGAACAGTACGGAATTATAGGCAATCTGGAAACATGCGCGCTCATCGGCGACGACGGGTCAATCGACTGGTGCTGTTTCCCGCATCTCGACTCGCCGAGCGTCTTCGCGGCAGTGCTCGACGTAAACAAGGGGGGACAGTTCGCGATAACGCCCTCCGGCGGTCATACGTCAAAGCAGCAATACATTACCGACACAAACGTTCTCCGAACAGACTTTCACGCCGACACAGGAGTGGCGACGCTGACTGATTTCATGCCGCTTAGATCCGATAGGGCGACCGGTGAACAGGGGCATCAGGTTATCTACAGGAGGCTGGTGTGCAGGAAAGGGTCGCTCAGATTCAATATTACTTTCGCTCCTCGTTTCAACTACGCGAAGGATGCGACGACAATCATCGAGACAAATTACGGACTTGAAGCTTCGTCGGGCCATCATAAGCTTTATTTGCAGGCTAACGCAGAGTTCGTTATCAAAGACGGCGTTGCGTCATCCATACTTGATATGTCACAGGGGCAGGAAATTTGGTTTGTGCTCCAGTATGCTAACTATGTCGTTAGGAGTTCGGGGGAATGCTCGACAGAGCTTGACACAACGGTCGAATACTGGAGCAAGTGGGTACATGACGCGCCGGCTGATACCACTATATTCAACGGCCCATGGCGGGAGCTGATCGTTCGCTCCGGTCTCGTGCTAAAACTTCTCGCTCATGAACGGGCAGGAGCCATCTGCGCGGCACCGACGACTTCCCTACCCGAGTCATTGGGTGGAGAAAGAAATTGGGACTACAGATACAACTGGATACGCGACGCATCGTTCACCGTTCAGGCGCTCTACAATATCGGCCACTATGAGGAAGCGCGGAAACATCTCCGCTGGTTCGTAGACATCTGCAGGAAAAACGAAGACCCTTCGAAGATTCAGATAATGTACGGCCTTCACGGCGAAACCGACCTGACCGAGATCGAGCTGGATAATTTTGAAGGCTACAAGAATTCCAGGCCTGTGAGAGTCGGCAACGGGGCCGCGAAACAGAGACAGCACGACATTTACGGCGAGCTTATTAATGCCATTTACGAAACGAGAAGATACGGCGACGAAATTCCGAAGGGAGAATTCGAGTTCATAACGAGAATCGTAAACTACGTCTGCCAGATTTGGGATACCCCGGACTCAGGCATATGGGAAGTGCGCGGCGGGCCGAGGCATTTTGTCTACTCGAAACTCATGTGCTGGGTCGCGCTCGACCGTGGAATCAAGATCGCGGAACACCGGAAGTACAATGCCCCACTGGAACGATGGAGAAGCGTGAGGGAAAAGATAAAGCAGGAAATGCTTGAGAAAGGATACGACGACAAGCTCGGAAGCTTCGTCCAATCTTTCGGCTCCGACGTGCTCGACGCCACGAGCCTCATGATACCCATAATGGGATTCCTTCCTGTTGGCGATCCGCGCGTTCAGGGAACGATAAACGCCACGCTCGCAAAGCTGACGACCGAGAGCGGCCTTGTTTACCGGTACATCGGAGACGACGGGCTCTCGGGCAAGGAAGGGACATTTCTCCTTTGTTCATTCTGGCTTATCAAGGCTCTCGCACTTTCCGAAAGAATAGATGAAGCGGAAAGTATTTTGAACAGAGTCCTAAAGTACGCGGGTAATACCGGCCTGTTCTCTGAGGAGGTCGATCCTGTGACCGGCAAGCAACTCGGCAACCTTCCACAGGCATTCAGCCACATCGGTCTGATAAACAGCGTTCTTTATCTCGGACATGTGAAAGGTATCTCTCATACCGGCCCTGCACCTACCGGCGCCAAAGAGAGCTCGGACTACAAACGTTAGTATATTTTCCTCCCCTTGAAGACCAGGATGCCTGCCAGGCAGACGTTTAACAATTACACAGAGATCCGCAGAGAAAAGAGAGTGACACGGAGAAAAGAAAATAATCTCTGGGGCTCTCCGTGTTCCTCCGTGTCACTCTGCGATATATTCAAAGCCGGGCAGCACCTGCCGGCCAGTAAAGAGCCCCGCTTCATTTGTTGTAATTGAAAGCCTTGATGGGATACGGAGGAGGAGGCGGGGTTGTCACCGGATGTTCCTTTATTTGAGTCATCAGGTACTTTATCGCCTCCTGCAGCTGGGCGTCATGTCCTTCGAAAGTTTCATGCGGGGTATCGTCGACGACGATGTCCGGATTGACTCCGTGACCTTCTATGAGCCAGTGCCCGCCCGGGCCATACACGCCGAGTTCGGCAGCTGAAGCTATCCCGCCATCAAGGAGGCCGTTGTCAAACGACAGCCAGATTTCACCTCCCCACGTGCGCATGCCGATCACCTTGCCAAGATGAAGCCGCTTGAAGCCTTCCGTGAACGCTTCGCCGTCGGAGGCGGTAAATTGGTTGCACAGCACTACGATATGTCCCCGGAATGCGTACTGCATATTCCAAAACGGCTTCTCATCGCGGGGCTTCCAGTACATCCATGCCTTGCGGATCAACTTCTCAAGTATCCAGCTGTCGATGTTCCCACCGCGGTTGTCGCGGACATCGATTATCAATCCTTCCCGATTAAAGACAGGATAATAGTCTCTAACCCATTGGGAGAAATCTGAGGTTCCCATCGCGCGAAGATGGACATAGCCGATCTCGTCGTGGCTTTCCTTGTCAACGATTATCCTTCTGTCGTATTCCCACTGGCTGTAGCGCAGGTTGGCAAACTGGTTCTGCGAAATGGGAACAACAACCTGCCTAAACTCCTTGCCTGTCTTACCGGATTTCATTTCGAGTAGGACCTGTCTCCCGACCTGGTTTTCGAGGAGCTTGTCCGGCGAAGGAGCGGAGAGCGTCGCGACGCCGTTGATGGCCGTAATCACATCCCCTTCTTCGATATTGAGACCGGGCCTGGCAAGCGGGGAGACTACATTCAGGTAATTCGGATCCGCACGAAAGATATGCGTGATCTTGAATCCACCGGCTGCTTCATCACGGCTCAGTATCGCGCCTAGCGATCCGACAGATATGTCGTACGTCGGCTTCCTGATATCTCCTCCAACCACAAAAGTATGAAGGGCGGAGAGCTCGCCGACTATCTGCCCGATGAGATCGTTAAGCTCTTCCCTGTCTGTTATGCGGCTTACGAGAGGGAGATATCGTTTCAGTGTAGCCTCGTAATTGACGCCCTGGAGATTCGGATCGTAAAAATAATCCTGTTCGAGCCGCCATGCATCCACGAACATCTGGCGCCACTCCTCCTTCGGATTGAAAGAGAAAGTCCAGTTCTTCAGATTCACAGCGTCCTTCTGAAGTGCTGCCGGCGGATTCGCTGATGCGTCGATCACGTATATCGCGCTCCCCTTCATCGCCATTAGTTTCTTTCCATTGTCGGAAAGCTCATAACGTCCCACACCTTTGATCAGGGTCTTCGGAGCCACCTCCTTGTTCCCGATGGCAATAGCCTCGAGCTTCGGCTGATCGCTCGATTCGCCGGCCCCCTCGACAATGAAGAGAGCCTTATCGTTCATCGAAAGGTTTTGATATCTTCCTGCCGGCACCGGGACCTGGTAAGTCCTTGACTGTATTCCGGAGAAATCTATCGTTACTCCAGCCGATTCAGATTTCCCTTTCTCCTTAACGCGACCTGCCTTTTGGAGCGCAGGCTCAGAAGTATCTGTCAGCTCATTCGGGGGAGCGAATGGAAACCTCTCACCTTTTTCCAGCGCGATGGCATAAATGTCCGTCGTCTTATCGAAGAATGGCTCGGGCTGATCCGGCCCCCATGGGCTGGAGACGAGCGAATGGAACGTCCGGTCGGAAAGGAAATAGAGCCACTTTCCATCAAGGCTCCAGGCCGGACTGTAGCTGTTCACTCGGTCGTCTGTAAGAGCGTAGCTCGAATCTCGCGAGAGGTTGTAGACCATCAACTGCTCGTAAGTATTGGGATCGGGCTTCGTATACGCGAGCCACCGGCTGTCGGGCGACCATTTCAGATTGCCATATCCGCCCCAGTCGGACGTGCCGACAACGGTGAGTCTCTTTTCGGCAATATCGAATATCAAAAGTCGGTGGCGCCTGTCTGTATAGGCGAGAAATTTTCCATCAGGGGATGGGACGCCTTCGTTCCTGAATCCCATTCCCTCATGGGTTAGTTGTTCCCCCTTTCCGACGCCATTTGCCGGGTAGGTCCAGAATTCCTGGTACCCGCTTTCATCGGACTGGAGTTCGAGCGTCTTGCCTTCAGGCATGAACCGGGCGTTGCGGTATCGGACGCCGCTTTTCCTGGTAACCTCAACCAACCGCCCGACCGAAACAGGAGCCACAAAAACTTCGCCGCGGGCAGTGAGCGCGATACGGTTCCCTTTCGGAGAGATGTGAGCGGAGGTTAGATATTTCATCGGGTGTTTAACCCATTGCGTCACTTCCTGATCAAAATCAGAGGACAACTGAATCGGGACGAGCCTGTCCTTCTTCGTTGCAATGTTGTAAACGTAAATATCGGCGCCTTCATGGTACGCTATCCTTCCGTCGGACAGCGATGGAGAGACTATGTCAAAGCCAGAATGAAACGTTTCCTGGCGAAGTTTTCTCCCATTCATATCCATCGACCAGATATTCATGGTCCCGTCGCGGTCGCTGGCAAAATAGACTCTTCCGCCCCAGAGCATCGGGTCTTTGCTTGTACCGGCGTAGTCGGCGGTGAGCGGCGTCGCTTCAGGCTGTCCTTTGATGTAGCGCCAGATATTTTGCGCCGTGCCTCCCTTGTATCTCTTTGTGTGACTTCCCTGGAACGGGAAGCGCGTGAAGAAGAGCGTGTCGCCCGATTCCGTGTAAACTCCGTTGCTCGCCTGTTCGAGCGGAATAAGCGTCTTCTGATCTGTCTTCAAATTTATGGTGGCGAGCTGGACATTGGGCAGGGTTGAAAAGAATCTCGTGCTGTACATGACCTGTCCGCCGGGAGTCCAACCGACCACGATCGCGGCTTCGCCCTCGTAAGTTCTTCGAACAGGAAGCCCGCCGTCGATGGGCATAGTGTAAACTTCGGTGGGCCCCTCGTACTGAGCAGAGAAGGCGATCATTTTTCCGTCCGGTGAAATCGAGGCGTGTGATTCGATACCACGTGCAGAGGTGAGTCTAGTGGCGGTCCCGCCTTCTATGCCGACCGACCAGAGGTCGCCTTCGGCGGTGAACACTATCGTCTTGCCGTGTATTGCGGGATACATATAGTATCCTTCTCTAGATGCGGCGAAAGCAATTGAGGTTAGAAAGAGGACTGAAATGGTGTAAACCAAGCGTCTCATAAGCATCTCCTTTGGCCTCTTCTGGCGAGAAGCCTGTTCTGGATTGTTCTGAATTGTCAAAAAATCTAACCAAGACATACAAGAGGTGCAAAGAAAATTCGACGCAAGAGCGAGTGGGCTTTCAGCGGCAGCTCGTAACCGCGGAGTTCATGAATTGAAAAATGTATTCATCGTCCGTGGAAGCCGTGGGTTTCTCGGTTGGCGAAATGGAGGATGGCGGAATTCGATATTGATAAGAGCAGCCTTCGTAGATAATGAAATCCCGGAAGGCGGACCGGCGGCTCAAAACCTCCGGTCCTAATGCCATATGCTTCCGGTCATGATTAGTCCTTATTGAATTCGTCGACTATTTCCGGTTTGGATGAACTTCAGTTGACCGCTTCCACCTTGAAGTTTCCGCTGACCTTGACCGGGTTGGCGATTATGTCGTAGACCGGACACTTCTTCTCCGCGAACTGGATAAGCTGGTCCAACTTAATCCTGTCGGTTTCCGAAGTCTTTATCGTCGTCGAGAATTCGATGTTGTCATATCCCGGCCTGACGTCGGCAACATTCAGAAATCCGCGAAGGTCGATATCGCCCTTCACTTCGATGT
>JAJYOS010000292.1 GCA_021796055.1 Bacteroidota bacterium | reverse complement strand
GATTTTTCGAGAGAGCCGGAACCAGCGTTATAATCACTGGGATCTCTCGGGAGGTATCGAATATCGAATTAACCCGCAGACCACTGTCGGCGTCGCAGGAGGTTATCTTCGCGGCACCGCTACTCAGAGCCTGGTCGATCGTGACACGTCGTATTACAGCTATAGTCCGAACACCAATCTTTCCCTATCGTCCGGAACGACCGCCGAGAACTGGAACCACTCCGGCAGGACGTATTACGGCGGAATAAATCTTACCTCACGTCTCAACGATCGGCAGACGATAACTCTCTTATACCAGTACAACAGGGAGAATGTCGACATCGGGGTCGGCTCGATCATCTCAGATACGTCCTACTACTCATATTCCTATTCGTACGACACTAATTACACGTCGAGTATATCCAACTCTTCGTTCTTCGAGAGAAGCGGGGGTGGCGGCACTTCGATACAGACAAGTCATAGGTTCCTGGTATCCCTGCGCTGGAGATTCAATGCGGCCTCCGAGCTGACCATCGGCGGGATTTTAAATCTCGTGGACCAGGCCACTAATACGAATGAACCGACCATCGCTAACGGACATTCTTATTACAATACGACCGGGAATACGTACAATTCTCTTTATTATGACACGACATCGCAGAACAAGAGCATCCAGTGGAACTTCACGGTAAAACAGTGGTCCTTCGACGTCCCGGTAATTTTCAATTACAGATTCTCCGACATGGTGTCGATGCTGTTGGGGCTCGACAAGCAGATCTCGGAATGGCAGATGAGCGACCAGACGCTGGTGGTTTATTATCGCAATTACGACAGCAACAGCTACGGCGGGATAACCGAAAAGTCTAATTACGGCGAGCTGTACAGCTCACCGCAGCAGGATATCAGCGACGTGAACACGACCTTTCTCGCAGGGCTGACCGTATCGCCGGCGAAGCAATTCAACGTCAGGCTCCTCTTATCGCCGAGCGTGCGTGCGTCGTTCCAGGGTGTCTCGGTCAGCAACTTTCAGTGGTGGCTTGGCTTGAACCTTTATCCATAGGGTTCAACCGGGAAGCCACAGAGACGCAAAGAATATTTATTAAACATGCAACGGGAAGGCGCAGTGGGACGGAGAGAAATTATCTTGTCGCCGTGCTGCGGCAAATTATGATTCAATTTAGCGCCCTCGCGTCTCCGGTGTGAAATTTCGGCACAGGGTTGCTTTTCCATCAAGCCCAGCATATATTTGCCGTAGTGTGAGATACGCGTTTTCGGCATACGCGATCGATATCGAGTCGAAACAGATTTTGCCCTGTGCGGGAGAACATCCAATTATCTTATCTGAACGAAACATCGGTGCACGTTGCTTAACGAGCGGGCGAAGCGGTTCAAGCCCGTTGATTCCTCAATCCACCAAAAACAAAACAATTGGAAGGAGAAAGACATCATGCAATGGTACCTGAAGGTCGTTAGGGACAATTACGCAAACTTCAGCGGGCGGGCGAGACGCAGAGAATACTGGATGTTCGTCCTGTTCAACCTCATATTCGCCATAGTTGCGATGATCATCGACATGATCCTCGGCACAAGGTTCAAGATGGGGATAGGCGCGTATTCGACCACGCTTCCGTATGGATGGATATATCTGATCTACATGCTGGCGGTCATTATCCCCAGTATTGCAGTCGGGGTAAGAAGGTTGCACGATCTCGGCAAGAGCGGATGGATGCTGCTCATCGTACTCATCCCGTTCATCGGCGCTGTATGGATTTTGGTGCTCTTCCTGATGGATGGGACTCCGGGCCCGAACGCCTACGGTCCTTCGCCGAAAGCGCCCGCAGTCGCCTGAGCATATAAATTTAACCGCAGAGCCGCGCAGAGTGTTTCCAGTATGGAAATTGATCCACGCGGAGTCGGGATGAGAAAAGCCTTTCACCTTTGTATTTCCTCTGCGGTTAAATCCCTTTCTTAAACGCTGCCGCTATCAGGCATGCCGCATTATCTTTAGAGAATATCATGTCGAAGGGCAAAAGCATAAGAAGTCCGTCCATGTTATGTAGGAACGGGCGCAAAGCACACAAGGAAAGGATTTGTTCGCTTCTTTGTGTCCTCCGGGCTTGAGAGGGGAATCATCCGTCCTTTGTGATCTTTGTGGTGAATATACTTAGCTGAGCCCTGCCGGGGGCGGCCTGTTATTCGTTCCTTTCGTGTTTTTTGCGGTTTAAACCTGAGCAGGGCCAGGTTCGAAGGACTTCCGCAGGACCAATGGTCTTGCACCCCCTCCGTGGGTAGTGCGACAAATTCGTGAAGAAGAACAAGATTAACCACATAGGCACATCAGAACACAGAGATTTATTTCTTACGTGCCCTATGTATGTGTTTCACATAATTACATTTTTGCCTCAGAGCCCCCCGTGAAATGGGTTGACATTTTGAACTCCCGCTCGTAGATTCGGGTGTCAGGTACAAAGAAGTTTAACCGATAGTTTAATGCAATTATCATCCGCGGTATATCCGTGTTCTGCCGTGGAGGTACATTTCGACAAGGAGGCTGAGATGATCGACTTGACGCACATCCACCCTATGATAGTCCACTTCCCGATAGCGCTTCTCATACTCGGCTTCCTCTCGGAAGTCGTGGGGCTCATTTCAAAGAAGGAATTATTCGACAATGCTGCATTCCTGCTCCTCATAACCGGCGCCCTTGGAGCCGTAGCGGCAGTTCTTTCAGGTTCATACGCGGCGGGCGGGCTCGAAGAGGCGGGGACTCTGAAGCAGGCGGTGGAGATTCACCAAGGAGCTGCGGAACTGGCGATGTGGCTGGCGCTTGTGGCTGCGGCTTTCAGAATAGTTTTGGCCTTTACAAAGAAGTATACCGGTTTCCTCCGATACGTTGCCGTATTTCTTTTCCTTATCACGGTACTCGCGGTGGCGCGGGCGGGATATTACGGAGGCGAGCTGGTGTTCAAGCACGCGGCAGGTGTGACGTTCCAACTTGGTTAGCACGGGGCATTATCCGACCGGCCAGCGGCGATTAAAGCGCGGGCCGGCGTCCCCAATAAACATTGTCAAACAAAAGGCAGAGAGGATCCCATGAAAAAGCATCAGTTTACGGCAGTGATATTTATGTTGACAATCGCCTTGCTCCCGGCATGGTCGACGGCGAGGGCAGACAAGCAGAAGGTGGTGGACGACCTGAAGGCAGCCTTTACGGGAGAGACGACAGCGAGCGCCAAGTACGCGGCATATGCCGAGAAGGCGAAAGCCGAAGGTCTGCAAAAGATCGCATTGTTGTTCGAAGCCGCTTCAAAGGCCGAGAACATACACGCGGGCAATCACAAGGCGGCACTTGAACAGCTCGGAGAGGGCGCGCCGGACGTAAAGCCGAAATACGATGTGAAGTCGACCAAAGAGAACCTCAAGGATGCCATCGCGGGTGAAACTTACGAGTCGACGACAATGTATCCCGGTTTCCTGGAGGACGGCAACGCCGCTAAAGTGACGATTGCGGTGATATCGTTCAATTACGCGTACAAGACGGAGCTCAAGCACAAGGCGCTCTACGAGGCGGCCCTTGCGGCGCTCGAGTCCAACAAGGTCGAGACGATGGCGTCGATGTACCAGGTCTGCACTACATGCGGGAACACGTACGAGAATCAGGGACCGGCCCGCTGCGGCATCTGCATGACAAGCAAGGACAGGTTCATTACGGTCCAATAAGGATTCATTGTAACTTTGTTAACAGGCAGGGCGATTCGTGGGAGTCGCTCTGCAGTCACTTCGTCCATTGACTTTTTCTCAACAGACGTAGCGGGGAATCAGTCCGTGCCATCTAGTGACGGACTCGCCATGACAGGATAAGTGTTCAAGCCGTGCTCCCCCGACTCCCATTTTGAGCCTCCGACGGAGATCCATGCGTCTGTATCGCCCACCTTCTGTAGTCTGATTTCAATGATCGACTCCCGAAATGATAGTAGCAAAGTGACGATGCAACTGCTATTATATCAGAACGGATTAAATTTAAGAGAGAAAATGACGATGTTGTTTCATGAAGGGCAATCCTTTAGGAAATTAATCTGCACCGGGAAGAAGGAGGAAAGTTTAGAATTCGAAAACTGTTCCTTCACGGACTGCGATTTTTCAAAAAGCGAGCTCACGTCGGCGAAATTTGTAGACTGCGTTTTCACGAACTGCAACCTGTCGATGGTGAAGCTCAGCGACTGCAACCTGACGAACGTAACGTTCAGGGAGAGCAAACTGCTGGGAGTGAGTTTCATGGAATGCAAAGATTTCCTCTTTTCGGTAGGCTTCGAGGGTTGCGTATTGGATTACTGCTCATTCGCGAGGAAGAAGATGATGAAAACGTCGTTCGCGAATTCGTCTATGAAGGGGGTCGATTTTTCCTCGACTGATCTGACGGGGGCGAAATTTTCAAACACCGATTTATCGAACGCGATTTTCAACAAGACGACGCTCAGGCAGGCGGATCTCTCGACGGCAACAAATTTTAATATCGACCCTGAGTCGAACAATATCAGGAAGGCGAAGTTCTCGATTTACGGGTTGAGCGGGCTCCTTGGGAAATATGACATTGAAGTTGAATGATCGTGGTGATCGCGGCGATGGTTACGGCCCCGCGTGTTGCAGTGTTTGCTTGTGCCGCGGCGGGCGGCTCGAACAGAAAGCCTTCTGCTCGCTTTTACTTGACCCATGCCACCACCTCTGTGCCATCACCGGCGAGAAGACGATGCCCATCCTCCGGGCGGCATACATCAGACCATTTTCAGAGCACGGCCCGAACAAGCCGCAGAACGGACTTCTTCTGCGAGCGGATGTGCAAATCCGGTTCGACTAAGGATACATAACCGTCACGCCGGACTTGCGGGGCGAAGTAAGTAAGAAAATCAAGGAAGAATACGAGAACGGCCGTCGAAGGAATTTCTGGAGTGGCATAACGCGGAGAGGTATAACGGCTGAACGAAAGAAATCACGCCAACCCCCCACCGCCCGCGCTTCATGAAACCTTATTCGTTAGACCCGCCGCTCAATCGGCCCGATTAAAGCCGGTACCGAAAACCGATTGCGCCGTCGAAATCGAGGTCGAAGATGCGGCCTGCGGGGATAAGCGGCCCGGTCTCGACAAAAAATTCAAGTGGTGAAGCTCCCGGAGTAATGCTCATCCCGAATATCGCCCGGCCTCCGAGGTCGAACCTATTATCTTCATTCGCGGCAAAGTTTTCCGTGTGAGGCTCCCGGGTGTAAAACGAATTGATCCCCTTCGCGAACGCTACCGCCAGGCCCGGACCGAAGTATACCCCGATTATTTTCGAATGGAATGCCTGGAATTGCCATACGTAATCCAGTTGCAATCGTGGCGAACCGAAATAATCCGGACCAAATCCGACATCGAGTGCTCTCGCCGGCCCGAGGGGATACCGCATCGTTACTCCTGACGGATCCCCGAACACTCCGCCGATGCTTACAGCCCTGCCGCTTAATCCCTGGGCCTGCGCGACACTACCCGCGGGCAGATTGGCGAGGAGCAGGAAGACGACCAATCCCGGTATCGTTCGGCTCTTTGCGGTTTGCATTATCATTGTTAAACCCTGCTCCTCGTCGAAAGTTCCATAATTTCGGGATAGAAATAAGGCAGAGTGAAGATTCAAGAAGCCGGAAGTAAGGACTCAGAAGCATGAAACACGAAGTCAAAGCCGGGAAGAGGCAAGATTAAGGGACGAAAGGCCCCGAGCCACGAATAATAAATTGTGCCGACTGACCCCGTTACCGGCCGGTCGTTCCTGTAGTCATATGTTGAGAAGGTATCGCTTGATGAAAACTCAAAACATATGAAAGGAGAATGAAATGGGTGAAGTGATCGGGCATTTGACAGGATTGGTGGCGGTTCTGCTTATTTTCGGAGGGCTGCCCACCGTTATCGTGCTGGTCTATTATTTCGGCCGAAAAGCCAAACACAAGGAAAGGTTGGCTTTGATAGAAAAAGGCCTGGACCCTTCGGTCTATATGCACGAAGAGACTTCGTCGAATAATGCCCTGATGTGGGGACTGCTTATACTCGGAATTGGACTGGGATCGTTCCTGGGCTATATTCTCTCTGTCTATAGTTCAATGGGACAGGAATATATGATGCCATCATTGTCGCTTGTGTTCGGCGGACTCGGATTGATCAGCTACTTTGTTTATAGGAAGAAGACCGCGGCCAAAACCGCCCAGTAATGGACGACCTGTACCTGCAGCTTGTCCTCGACGGTGACGTAGCGAAGTTTTCGTGGTTCATCGACAACTACAAAGGCATGGCGTTCTCGATCGCTTACCGCATCGTGAACAACAGAGAAGACGCTGAAGAGATAGTCCAGGATGCGTTTCTGAAAGCGTTCAGGTCCCTCGAGAAGTTCAGGAAAGGTTCAAAGTTCTCTACGTGGTTTTACAGGATAGTGGTCAATACTTCATTAACGAGAGTGAGGAGCGCGGTACGCAAACCGGGCAGTTTGGATGAAAATGAAATGGGCGACGCACTTGTAGAGAGCGTCGAATCGACATACCGCAATCTTGACCTGGCGGAACAGAAGGCGTTGATCAATGAAGCGATGGAAGAATTGAGCGCGGAGGACCGGCTCCTCCTGACTTTGTACTACTTGAACGAGAATTCGATCGACGAGATTGCCGAAATAACGGGATTCGTCCGGGAAAACGTCAAGATGAAATTGCATAGGGCGAGGAACAGGCTTTATAATGTCATGAACAGAAAACTGAAATCGGAAATCAATTCGGTGCTGGGATGAAAGAGTTGAATGACGACAATTTGACGAGGGATATTCTCAAGAAAAGTTACGTGGAATTGGCCGATCCGGAATTCAACGCGGCAACGATGAAGAGGATCGTCCGCGACAACTGGAAACGGCGGGTCGTGAATGACTTTCTCCTGAACATCCTGGTCTTCATCTCGATCGATGCGCTCATCTGGCTTGGCATCCGGCTGGCCGGAATGAATGTATTCGACCTCACTAACCGGACGTTGAGTCTGCTCAACCGGATACTCTTTCAGGCGGGTGAGCTGAAAGAGACGGTCACGGGGAATCATCTCGCGACATATTTGGTGCTGGCTGTCGGAGGTATAGCGGCGATACTCGCGATTTTGGAATCGAGGCTGAGCTCCTGGAAGAAGGGGGAAGTAGGCAGTAGGTAGTAAGTAGTGTGAAATTTTGAATTGCAAATTGGGGATTGTGGTCGAGCGATTACGGACCTGCTGCTGTTAGTAACAACTCCTTTCTTTGTTTGAATTTACATTCAAAACCGCATAAATTTGTGACGTTGGTTCAGGTGGGCTGAGAGACCGTGGTAAATCAATCGAGCCCCAGAAGCACCGCACTTATCAGGAAGGTGTGAGGGATGAGAATGCTTCTTCGCTGCAATCGGTTGCTTTTGCGCGGAACGGGCTTCTGGCTTAGTCTAGTGTTTTGCTTTGAGAAGCCTGGCTTAGCGCAAATCGTGCATTATTTTCCCGAGACTGATACTATCTCGGCTGTCAGCGGCTGTACTCCGCCCGTCATCATCTTTGCTGTCGATACGAGCCGGCAGTTTGTCGACAGTGTGTCGATCTCAGGCGGGTTCAATACGAATCTGTTCATTCCCGACACTGGTGATTACCCCCGGATCATAAATTCCGCATACATACTGG
>JAJYOS010000291.1 GCA_021796055.1 Bacteroidota bacterium | reverse complement strand
CAACAAGGGAATTGGCGGATCTACTCTCGGTCAACGAGTCCACCGTAAAAAGATGGGCGGACAGCGGATTCATCGAATGCATCAAGACCAAAGGGGGCCACAGGAAATTTCCAATCAGAAGCGTCCTGAAATTCATCCATGCGAACCAGATGAACGTGCCCGCGCTTTCACTGGCGGAATTCGACAAAAAAGACGTGCAGGCGCATCTCAGCGCCGGTTTCGTCGACGTGCTTGTCCCAGCACTCAAGGAGGCGGCTTTACAGGGAGACTCTTTCGAAGTTCAAAGACTCCTTCGGACGGGACTAATTTCGCAACCCGACATAATCATGCTTTATAATCAGCTTCTCTTCCCGGCACTGGTGGATATCGGCACAGGCTGGCAAAACGGGACGCTGCGCGTGGACGCAGAGCACCTGGCGACGCAGGCTATCAAGTCCGCGCTCTTCAGATTTCAGTCCGAAATACATCTCAAAGAGCCGAACGGACTTTCGGCGGTGGTCAGCTGCTTTGAGGGTGAGACTCATGACATAGCGATCACCTGCATCGCAAGCTACTTGACCTCTGAAGGGTGGAAGGTATTCCACCTTGGACAGGATATTCCGACCGACGATCTTGCTCTCTTCATCAGGGCAAAAAAGCCCCACCTCGTCGCGATCAGCGCCAACACTGTGGAAGACGAGAGGAAGTTTGTGTACGGAATAAATAACAAGATAGTTCCCGCGGCAAAGAAGGTAGGCGCGCTTACAATAGTGGGAGGTGCCGGAATAACCGGACGATTTTCGGGACGTCTGAAATGCGACGTGCTATCGGAGAACATTGCGGATTGCATGGCGATCCATAAAGAATTTATTGATGAACAATCGGCGGTGACAAAATGAAGATCGGCATCACAGGCGCGACGGGGTACATTGGAAAAGGTCTCGTCCATTCCCTCATAGAAAAGGGACACACTGTTATCGTGTTATCGAGGAACGTCGAACGAGGGAGGTCAGAGTTCGGCGACAAAGTCAGCGTGTTAAGGTGGGACGCAGGCAATATCCGCGAACTCGCCTCAGAGCTTGACGGAATCGACGCGATGATAAATCTTGCGGGAGAAAACATCGGTTCTTCTCTCTGGACAACGAACAAGCGTGATCGAATCCTGCAAAGCCGGCTATCCGCAGGGAGACTTGTTATGGATGTGACCGCCTCAATGTCGCACAAGCCGAGGATCCTCGTCCAGGCATCGGCAGTGGGATTCTACGGCACGAGGGGGGAAGAGATACTTGACGAAGCATCTCCGCAAGGGAGAGGATTCCTGGCCGATGTTGTGAGCAAATGGGAAGACTCCACAAAGGGAGTAGAATCGATGGGAGTTCGCCGCGTAATCATAAGAACCGGCGTCGTATTCTCTTCGGGAGGAGGCGCTCTCCCGAAACTCGCGATGCCTTACAAGTTCCTTTTCGGTGCTGTCCTCGGCTCCGGCAAACAGTGGCTTCCCTGGATACATTACTTAGACGAGATTGAGGCTATTTACTTTCTCCTTAGGAACCCCGCCTCGACAGGGATTTATAACCTTGTCTCGCCATACTCTGCTCGTATGAAGGATGTTTGCGGCGCGATAGGCGCAGCGCTCGGGCGCCCCACGCTTCTAAAAGTGCCATCCATTTTCCTGAAATTAGTAATGGGGAAGATGGCCGAAGAAACGGTTCTTCCAAGTCAGCGCATCGTCCCTTCGCGACTCGCGTCGTCAGGTTTCACTTTCGGGCACGAAGATCTTAAGAGATCGATTCGGCAACTACTCTCAACTGGGGAAACCGAATAGTGGAAATCTTTGGACATCTCACGTACCTGGGAGTAGACTTGATAATACTTTTCCCCTTCCTCTACAAAATGAGTGACTCACGACTCGGCTTCCGGAAAAATGCGGGTGCGATTATCATCTCGGTAGCAATAGTCGCGATAGTTTTTACTTTGTGGGATATCCTGGCTGTACGCGCAAATGTTTGGGGATTCAACCCAGCCTATATAATGGACATCAAGTTTGAAGGACTACCGCTTGAAGAGATCTTATTTTTCGTCGCCGTGCCGGTTACATCGCTATTGGTTTGGGAAGCGACGGGATACCGGAAGGGTGATAGATGATGTACACGATACCCGCTGTGATTTCCGCGATAGTTACGCTTGCGCTCGATATGTTATTTCTTCGTACCAGGATCATCATGACGCGTCACTTTCTCATTTTCATCGGCTTCATGACGTTAGGTTTCCTGATTTGCAACGGCATTCTGACGGCGCTCCCTGTTGTGACCTATAACCCGGCCGAAATGCTCAACATCAGATTTTTCTCCATCCCCGTAGAAGATTTTATTTATGGTTTTTCACTCATAACGTCTACGATTTCCATATACGAGTTTGTAAAAAGAAAGGAACAAATATGAACAGCTACCCAATGACATTGGGCAGAGACGAACGGGAAGGTTTCCGGTCGTTTATTACAGATACAATCGTCTCGGACGAGATACTTTCCGAATCCGGGCTTGAGATTGCAAAAGCGAGTTATCGCGACCTGATAATTCGGGCAGGTGAGAATGTTCACAGGGAGGGACTTCTGAAAACTCCGGAGCGCGCGGCGAAAGCGTGGGATTTCCTTACGAGCGGTTACGAGACGGATCCCGCGGGACTCCTGAAAGCCGCGGTGTTTGAGGAAGACTTCGATAGTATGGTGCTTGTGAAGGACGTCGAGTTCTATTCGCTCTGCGAGCATCACCTGCTCCCCTTCTTCGGGAAGGTTCATGTCGCTTACATTCCGGACGGAAAGATCGTCGGCTTGAGCAAAATACCGCGAGCGGTGGACGCGCTTGCCAGACGCCTACAGGTGCAGGAGAGGATGACGAAACAAGTTGCCGATCTAATTCAGGAGACGCTTGAACCTAAGGGAGTAGCCGTCTCGGCGGAGGCTTCTCACATGTGCATGATGATGCGCGGAGTGGAGAAGCAAAACTCTACCACCGCTACGACATATTTCACCGGCGCTTTTGAAAGCGACCCGAAGATGCAGGAAAGGTTCTTCAACTCGCTAAAAGGGTCGGGAAGATGAAGAAGAAGATTGCCATTGTCGGAGCCGGTCTCGCGGGTTTATCGGCAGCGTCTTTGCTTGCCAAGAACGGCCATGACGTGACCGTCTTCGAAAAGAACGCGGCGCCGGGAGGAAGGATGAACAGGCTGGTGACAGAGGAAGGATTCAAATTTGACACCGGCCCAACCCTTCTCCTTATGCTGAGTTCCCTCAGGAAACTTTTCACAAAACTCGAAAAGAATATTGAAGACTACATGGAGCTGAAGCTGCTCGAACCGAGCTATCGGGTCTTCTACGCGGACGGAACGGAGTTCAACTCCAGCACGAACATCGCGATGATGACAAATGAGATCAGGGAGAAGCTGAACGGTGACGCGGATATAGAATCGTATTTGAAATTCTTCAGTTATCTCTCGAGGCTCTACAGGCTTACTATCCCAAATTTCGTGGACAGAAATTACAGGCGGCTATCGGACTTCATAAATCCGAAATCTCTTTATTACCTAGCAACATTGAAAATGCTTGGATCACTTTACGGGCGGGTCAGCAACTATTTCCGGGACGAGCGGCTAAAGATGCTCTTCAGCTTCCAGACAATGTATCTGGGGATATCACCTTTTGAGGCGCCGTCAGTCTACGGTGTCGTGACTTACATGGAAAGCGGCGAGGGTATTTACTTCCCTGTGGGGGGAATGTACAAAATTGTGGAAAGCATCCAAGAAATCGCTGTCGAATACGGCGTTAAATTCAGGTACAATTCCGAAGTGACGAAGATTGAGAAGGATGGAGACCACGCGTCATCTCTTGTCATCAATCATTCAGAAAGAGAGACTTTCGATGTCTACCTTGTAAATGCGGATCTCCCTTACGCGTACGAGACGCTCCTCGACGAAACGCCCAAGAAAAACGCTGTCCCGAATTCTGGTGAGTTGAAGTCATCGTCGTCGGCCTACATGATGTACCTCGGCACGGACAAGCAGTATAAGCACCTCCTGCATCACAACGTCGTCTTCTCGGGAGACTACAAGCTAAACCTGGACGACATTTTCAAAAGGCAGATACTCCCGGAGGATCCTGCTTTTTACGTCTGCATTCCAAACAGGAGCGATGCATCACTCGCGCCGGAAGGCGGGGATTCCATCTACGTGCTGGTCCCCGTTCCACACAAGACGCCCAATATCGATTGGAACAGAGATGAGCTCGCATTCAGGGAAAGGATATTAAACAGGATGTCCGACAGACTCGGCATGACTGATATCCGTGACCATATAGTTTATGAGAAGACATTTACGCCGGATGCATGGGCAAACGAGTACAATCTCTGGAAAGGATCGGCGTTTGGGCTAAGCCATTCCTTCTTCCAATCCGCCTATTTCAGGCCTCAAAACAAGTCGAAGACACTTAACAATGTTTATTTCGCCGGCGCGAGCACCGTTCCTGGGAACGGCATTCCAATGGTCATCATCTCGGGCTCGCTGGCGGCAGAGAGAATAGAGGAGGATTTAAGATGAATCTCACTTCTCCGAATTCTGACAGGCTGGAGCATTTAAAGCTGTCGCTTAAATGGTCCCGTGAAATGACGAAAGTCTTCTCGAAAGGATTCTATCTATCGACATTCCTCATGCCCGCCGGTTTGAGACGCGATGTGTTCGCACTTTACGGCTTCTGTCGCTATACTGACAACATCGGTGACTCTCCAAGAA
Source organism: Bacteroidota bacterium (assembly GCA_021796055.1). The sequence goes on along the minus strand of JAJYOS010000291.1, from coordinate 2,923 downwards.
AAAGAAGCGTGGACAAAATAACACAAGAGCTGGAACACTGGCGGGACGAACTGAGATCGGCATATGATAGCGGGGAGTCTCAAAACCCCATCATGAACGCGTTCGTCCACGTCGCGATCGAGAGGGAGATACCGATAAGTCTGCCGCTCGAGCTCATAGATGGAGTTCAGTCAGACATTCAGACGGATTCTTACGCCGACTTCAATTCGCTCCGCAAGTTCTGTTACCAGGTGGCGTCCGTCGTGGGCGTCATGATGACCCATGTGATCGGCTTCAGCGATGAAGCCGCATTTCAGCACGCTGAGTCTCTCGGCATCGCGATGCAGCTTACAAACATACTCCGCGACATCAACGAGGACTGGCAGCTTCACAGAAAGATTTTCCTCCCCGCCGACGACCTGGAACGCTTCGGCGTGACACGGGAAGATATAGCGAACTGCAGAATCACGGAACACTTCGTGGATCTGATGAAGTTCGAAATCGCGAGGGCCCGCGGCTATTACCAGGACGCTCATCGAGGTATCGAGCTGCTTTCCAAAAGAGGGAGGCATTCGATCAGGGCCGCCGCGGAAATTTACGCCAACATACTTATGGAGATTGAAAAGCAAAACTACGACGTCTTTTCTTCAAGACCGGTGGTACCGCTTCCCGGGAAATTGGCGATTATGGTGAAGAGTAAATTCTCGGTATCAACGCCCCGCGAAAAGGAGATCTGTCAGGGAAACGCGATCACTGAACAGACAGACAAAGTCAACATATATTGACGGAGAAGATTATCATGACACTCACCGATTTCATCCTGAGAGCGTCGATCGTTTTGTTCTTCTTCCTTCTTATGGAAGCTGCGGCATGGGCAACACACAAGTACGTGATGCACGGCTTCCTGTGGGTATTGCACAAGGATCACCACATGCCTGATCACAATCGACTCGAGAGGAACGACCTATTCGCGCTTTTCTTTGCCCTGCCGAGCGTCGCGCTAATCGCGGTGGGAGCGGCGGACGGGTTCAGTCTTCTCTTCTTCGCGGGCGTGGGAATCGCTCTATATGGGATGGCGTATTTCTGGTTCCACGATATCGTGGTTCATCAGCGGCTCCGGATTCTGGGCAATTACAAGAACAAATATCTTGACTCGATCATAGCCGCTCATCTTGATCATCACCGCGGGAGAGGCAATTATGGGTTCCTTTTTCTTGTCTCGCGTCGATACTTCAAACGGATCACTCTTTCAAAATGACAAATCGCAAGCGAGACGTTGGAAAGGATACAGAAGTTATTGAGTCTGATAATCCGCGCCCAATTATCTGCTGGTTTCGGCGAGACCTCAGAGTCAGGGATAACCCTGCCCTTTTTCACGCCGCTTCGACCGGACTGCCGGTCATTCCGATTTTCATTGTGGACACGGAGCTGATTGAAGGGATTAAGAGCGACGGGGCGGTTTTCGATTTCCAGGCGGAGTGTCTTCAAGATCTCGCAACAAATATCGAAGAGATCGGCGGGAGACTCATCGTAAGAACAGGGACTCTTACGGATGTCTTCTCAACGATCATTGGAGAAACGCATCCACGCGCTGTCTACTTCGACAGGGATTACGAGCCGAGCGCCATGGCGCGCGACCTCGCCGCTACGAAGTTTCTCTCGGGATATGGCATCGACGTGAAATCGTTCGATGATGTAACCATACACCATCCGGAAGATATAAAGACATCCAACGGCGGACCGTACGCCGTCTTCTCCCCTTTTGCGGCAAGGTGGCGCAAGCTTCCAAAGCCCAAGCCTCTCGGTAAGCCTTCCAGGTTTACAACTCCGAGGCTCTCGAGCGAGCCAATCCCTGGGGGGGAGGAACTTGGCAGAGAAAGGTTGATCGTCAGCCCGATCGTTCGCGGAGGAGAGAAGAACGCCTCCAATAGATGGAATTCGTTTCTCAGGGAAAGGCTTCTCAGTTACGCGGATGCCAGAGACCTACCGCAGGTCCACGGGACGAGCAAGATGTCTCCTTATCTGCGCTTCGGCTGTATATCGCCGGTGAGAATGTATTGGGACCTTGCCGAATTGTCTCTGAACGCCAGCGAGCGAATGTCCGCTTCGACCGAGAAACTTCTGTCAGAGATGATATGGCGAGAATTTTACACGCATGTCTTGTACCACTTTCCTTACACCGCTGAGCGAAATTTCAGGAATCAGTTCGACCTGTTAAAATGGGCTTTCGACGAAAGGGCCTTCAAAGCGTGGAAAGAGGGGCGAACCGGCTTTCCTCTCGTGGACGCCGGCATGCGGCAGCTCAATGCGACAGGATGGATGCACAATAGAGTGAGGATGGTGACGGCTTCATTCCTAACAAAAGATTTATTCATCGACTGGCGGCACGGCGAGATGCACTTCGCTACGAAGCTTCTGGACATAGAGAAGGCATCCAACGTCGGTGGCTGGCAGTGGTCCGCATCCACCGGCGTAGATCCGCGCCCGCTTCGAATATTCAATCCGGTAATCCAATCTCGCCGCTTCGATCCGGAAGGGATATACATAAAGGAATGGGTACCAGAGCTTCGGAAAGTCCCGCCCAAATACGTACACGAACCGGCCCGAATGAGTCCCGCGCTTCAAGAAGAGACCGGCGTTGTCCCTGGGAAGGACTACCCCTTACCCATCGTCGATCACCGCGCGGCGGCGGAATATTTTAAAGGTGAATACGCCAAGGCGAAGGCCGGACATCGTCCGTCGAAATTATCCCGATAGAATTGACTATCCCAAACAGCCATCCTAACTTTCCCACGTCAGCGTTTTCAGAATCAAAGGCTTCTCTTCAATTAATTCAGTGACATAAGACTTTAGTTACCGGAGCGGTTGATATGAAGCAATGGTATGAAATGCTTTTCGAAAATTACTCCGCGAAGTATGACAAAGAGCGTCCTGGTAATAGCCG
>JAJYOS010000290.1 GCA_021796055.1 Bacteroidota bacterium | reverse complement strand
AATTGGTCGCCGGAAAAATATCCAGGAAAATTACATCGTGTGATATTGTTTTGAGCCGTTTTTCTATATTATGAGGATCTCTTTCGGTTTCCACCAGCCTAAGGTGCGGCTTGAGAAGGAGACTAAACGCTGTGAGGATAGCAGCATCGTCATCGACGATCAGAGCGCTGCCGTGTTTTTCAGGATTTGAAGTCATGGACAAATCTAATAATCCCTTCTTGATAATGCGAACCCCGATCGTCTCATGGCATAGTAAGGTCGCGCCGCTGCATTTCCTTTTTTCCTGACAGATTAAGTCGGACTCTGTATCATATCCGCACACTCGGTGTATCGAAAGCGAACACTTTAAGTCGGCGTGCGTGTATCTGGATGCTACTGGTGTCATAAAATAAGGCACAATTTTTGACGCTTTTTCAAGGGCTATTTAGCCAAAAAGGACCCGGAAAATGATTCGAATCAGTAATCTCAAGAAAGTTTACAGGACCGATCAGGTCGAGACAGTTGCAGTCGCCAATGCGAACTTGCGTATCGATCCCGGTGAGTTTGTTGCAATTATGGGGCCGTCCGGATCCGGCAAGACAACTTTGCTTACAATACTTGGCCTTCTCGATAGCCCTACTGAGGGGGAACATTACTTCCTCGGACAGGAGGTGTCCAGGTTCTCAGAGAAACAGCGTACCGCGCTCCGAAGAAAATACATCGGCTTCGTGTTTCAGAATTTCAACCTGATAAACGAATTGACGGTCTACGAGAATATTGAGCTGCCGCTTATATATATGGGAATTGGTTCTCCCGAGCGGAAAGAAATGGTGATGGACATTATGGAGAAGATGCGTCTCACCCCGAGGCGCAATCACTTTCCGAAGCAGTTGTCGGGAGGACAGCAGCAACGAGCGGCCGTCGCCAGAGCAATAGTGGGTAAACAGAAGTTGATACTCGCGGATGAACCTACCGGGAATCTCGACTCCAGAAACGGGGATGAAGTGATGACTCTGCTTGCACGATTAAATGAGGGCGGTGCTACCGTCGTTATGGTCACACACTCGACCGAATACGCGAGCTGGGCAAACAGGATAGTTCAGCTGTTCGACGGTCATGTGGCCAACGAGAATATTACGGAAGGGACACGGGGTGTTCTGGAGCTACGTTAAAACCGTTCTCAGAAGTATCTCAAGCTCCAAGGTTTACTCCTTCATAAACATTGCAGGCCTCACAATAGGCTTCACGCTCTTCACGCTTATAATGCTGTTTGTTCTTAACGAGTTCAACTACGACACGTTCAATAAGAAGGCCGATCGGATATACCGGGTCGTGGAGATTCAGAACCCGCCGGGCGCTCGCGTACAGCAGGTGGCCATCACGATGCCTGAGCTGGCACCGGCCTTGAAGAAAGAATTCCCGGAAGTGGAGGACGCAGCCAGATTTGTTCCATGGCCAACCGTCCTGTGTCACTTTGGAGAAAGGAGGTTTTACGAAGACGGGCTGACCTTCGCCGATTCGAGCATCTTCGACATTTTCACGTTCCACTTCGTCGAAGGGAGCGCCTCCGCGGCGTTCAATGGACCTTACAGTGTAGTGATCGATCAGTCGACGGCGAGAAAATACTTCGGGAACATCGATCCTCTGGGGAAATTCATAGATATCGACGCGGATCTTTCCCAGAAGGCATTTCAGGTCACTGGAGTAGTTAAGGATTTTCCGCGAAACTCTCATTTGCATTTTCATATGATTGCTTCACTGGGTGCACTCGAAAGTCATCTGGATCTCTTCAAGGGATGGGCAACCAACGATGTGGTCACTTATGTTCTCCTGAAGGACAGCCGGTCTTCCGGCGTGGTTCAAAGGGAACTCCCGGCGTTTCTCAAAGCCAATCTACCACAGAACGTCTGGAACGGTTTGAAGATGTATTTGCAGCCTCTCATAAGCATCCACCTTCATTCAGGCCGCATACTTTATCAGGTTAATTATGACAAGGGGAACATCGAGCACGTCAGGCTTTTCATCATGATAGCGTTGTTCGTGATTGTCCTTGCGTGTATAAACTTCATCAATCTTACAACAGCCCGCTCTGGGATAAGGACTCGAGAAGTGGGAATCCGCAAACTGCTAGGATCGTTCCACTCGCACCTTATTTATCAGTTCATCGGAGAATCTATTTTGCTTTCCTTCAGTGGCTTCCTCATTTCCCTTCCCATTGTCGAGGCTCTCCTTCCCTCGTTTAACTCAATGATGGACGACCGGATAATCGTCTCTTACAATAATCAGTGGCCGTTCCTCCTAATGCTTGCCCTGATAGCGGTCGTTGTGGGCTTCATTGCAGGAATCTATCCCGCGTTTTATCTCTCCTCGTTTCGCCCGGTCGATTTGCTCAGGGGAAGATTTTCGTCCAGCAAGCGCGGGATAATCCTCAGGAAAGCGTTGATAATGCTGCAATTCAGCATAGCCATGGGGCTCGTTACCGGGACAAGCATCGTGGTCGATCAGATGAATTATGTCTACAGCAAGCCATTAGGGTTCGACAAGAAAAACATAGTATACATTCCGCTGCGAAATGCAGATTCCAGAAGCAAGATCCCGTTGATTAGTGAAAGACTCCTTACAAACCCTAAAGTTCTAGCCGTGTCGGCTGGCGAGTTGACCGGTTCCGCTTCCACACAAGGAACCGTGTTAGTGCCTGAGACGAACGGTCAGTCCCGTTTGATAGTGAGGGAGAGCTACATTGACTACGGCTATATCAGGACAATGGGCATGAAGATCGTCGAAGGAAGGGATTTCTCTATGCAATTCCCATCAGACTCATCGTCCGTGATTATCAACGAGACAATGAGAAGAACGCTTGGCTGGAGCAGTCCTGTGGGGAAAAAGATTCAATTGGGAAACGGACAGATTTTCTCCGTGGTTGGCGTTGTGAGAGACTTCAATTACTTCTCTCTGCAAAACAAGATCGATCCTCTCGTCATGTGGCTGAGACCTGACAAATGCCAGTACCTTGTTGTAAGAGTCGCTCCTAAGGACATAGGGTCGACCGTCGATTTCGTGTCGAAGACCTGGAATAACCTGATGCCGCGCCAGCCCTTCGATTATGGCTTCCTTGGCAGCTACCTGGACAGTCAGTATGGCAATGAGGTCAAGAACGAGCACCTCCTTGCACTCTTCTCTTCGGTGGCACTCCTGGTGGCTTGCCTGGGTCTCTTCGGGCTCACTCTATACACGAGCGAACAACGGATAAAGGAAATAGGTGTTAGAAAAGTTCTTGGCGCTTCGGTGTTAAGCATAGTTCTGATGTTGTCCAAGGAGTCGATCAAGCTCGTTGCAATTGCGGGAGCCGTTGCATGGCCGACGGCATACTTCTTCATGAACAAGTGGCTTCAGAAATTCGAATACAAGATCACCATTAACGTATGGGTGTTCATCATTTCGGGTTTGATTGTCTTTTTGACCGCCATGCTCACATTGAGCTTTCAGGCGATTAAGGCAGGTGTTTCAAACCCGGTGAATGCCCTTAGATATGAATGAAAAGGAACATCATGGATATGTCAGCCATAACAATTGTTTTCGCCCTAAAGGCGAGTGTCCTGTCAGGCATTCTCTGCAGTGCGGCGAGTCATTTGATTCCGACATTCTCTCATGGCGCGCATTGGCTGGCGTCGAACGCCGCCATCATTGCTCTAGCTCTCCCGGTGATGCGAAATGACGCCATGAAGAGGATTTATGACAGGGCCAGAAAGCTTTCCAAATCTGACTTACCAATGCTGATTACGGGCGAAACCGGAAGTGGGAAGGAGATCCTGGCAAGGTATGTACATGAGAATTCGCCGAGAAACTCGACGGGAAGCTTCGTGGCAATAAACTGCGCGGCGATTCCCGATAACCTGCTGGAAAGTGAGCTCTTCGGATACGTGAAGGGAGCCTTCACAGATGCGCGCGGCGATAAGACGGGCTTCTTTGAAATCGCAGACGGCGGTACTCTCTTCCTCGACGAGGTGGCGGAAATGAGCCTGGCGGTCCAGAAGAAATTGCTGCGAGCGCTGGAATATCAGGAGTTTTATCCGGTCGGCTCCGTCGCACCCAGGAAAGTCAATTTCAGACTGGTGGGCGCAACCGGCGAGGATATCGCTCAAATGGTCAAGAACAAAACCTTCAGAGTAGATTTGTACCATAGAATCCACGCCTGTGAACTGACCATCCCGCCGCTGCGAGAACGGATAGATGAAATTCCCGCCCTTGTCAGATATTTCCTTGATGCCAATGGCCGTGAAGGAGTCGTGGTCTCCCCGGAAGTGATGGAGATATTCTCCTGCTACAGCTGGCCAGGCAACATAAGGGAATTGAAAAACGTCGTTGAATACACAATAGCGGTGCTCGACGAGAACGAAGACCTGGTGGACGTCAGTCATTTGCCGGAGGGGAAGTTTGACGCCATGAACTGCGGAATATTACGCGGTGAGAATCTCAACCTCAGGGAAAAAGAAAGATGCTTCAAGGAGAATCTCGTTGAGGCCGCATTGACTGTTTGTTCCGGTAACTACAAGTCGGTGGCCAAGTCACTGGGGACTTCAAAGAGTACTGTATACGAATTGGTCGCCGGAAAAATATCCAAGCTGAAATCGCCGGCTTCGGTTGATGAGTAGGTTTTCCTGTACGGAATGAATCGTTGGGAGCGTGTGTTGCCGTTCAGGCAGCATGTTATCTCTTATTCCGATCGCATCCGACGCCAACAATAACTCATGTCTCCCCACAAGGATCACACCCGGCCGTTCTTAGAAGCCTGACTTCGGCAGCTTGCCCGCCCCGCAAAACTACTCGCTCCTGGAAGCCAGATTCCGGAAATCTGGAAAGCAAAGGCCTGGATTTTCCAGAATTCTGGAAAATCCATACCCATTCCCCGCAAATAACTCAATTACGGGGCCTCCTTCCCGGCACGGTATTAGTACTATTCAAGGTGACTAACAAGTGTGGAGAGTGACCATGAACTATAAGAAGAGCCGTTACAATGTAACGGTAAAGACCGAAGACGGCGCACGTCTCTTCAACGCAAGGACCGGGGCTATTGTCGAGCTGTCCAACACGGATCCTTTATTTCCGGGATTTGAGGAGGCCTGGAGGCATGAGACATTCCAACTCAGCGATCATGAGTGGTTCCCGGTACTGAAAGACGCAATGTTCATAATCCCTGAAGATACAAACGAGATTCCCGACTACATCGCTTCGTTCAACGCGAGGCAGAAGAGCACCGACAGAGTAAGCCTGATAGTGATGCCGACGGAAGAGTGTAATTTCCGGTGCGTGTACTGCTACGAGAGCTTTCAGAAGCCGAAGATGAGTGAGGAAATCCAGAAGGCATTGAAGGATTACATCTCCAATAATATGGGACGGGTAAATGGATTTTCCATCGAATGGTTCGGGGGTGAACCGCTTCTCGGGATTGACGTTATCAGAAACATCTCAAAACATGCAGTCAGAGAGGCAGACAAATATAACGCCGCATTTAATGCGACGATTACAACAAACGGCTATCTCCTGACGCCGGAGGTGTTCGAAGAGGCAGTCAAGGATTGGCGATTACTCCGCTACCAGATTACAATTGACGGTCCGAGAGAATTTCACAATCAGCGCCGGATCCTCGAATCCGGGGGACCGACATTCGACCAGGTTATCTCCAACCTGCGATACATCGCAAAATCCGACCATCCGGAAGTCATGTACGTCGTGAGGATGAATGTCGACAGGGATAACCTTAAGACCGTTCCGGAGTTTGCCCGCATCGTCAAGGATATCGTCGGCGACGACAAGAGGGCGCGATTTTATGTGAGACCCACGTGGGGAAAGAGCCAGTTTGATTTGCTTACCAATTTCGAGACCAGAAGTCTTAGAAAGCAAATAGTAGACATATGCGGCGAAGTCGGGTTGTACCTTTATGACAGCGACCTCTTTTTGAACCCTGCCCTGGGAATGTGCTACGCCGCAGACCCACATTCGCTCGTCATAGGGCCAGACGGTTCGATTTACAAGTGCACATCGGCTTTTGAGATGCCGGAAAACCTGGTGGGCCATCTTACTGCTGAAGGGACAATCCATCTCGACGTAAAGAACTTCAGCCTCTGGGTCGAATCGAGCATCGAAAAGTATCCACAGTGCCGCCGTTGTGCCGTATTGCCGATATGTAATTCCGCTCATTGTCCCAAAAATGAAGTTTTAAGATTGAGGGAAAATGGAACTCCCAACCATCCCGTCTGCCCTCCTTACAAAGAGGATATCAAGATGTTCGTAGAAAACGCCCAACAAGAGGGGACAAACTAGACTCTCTCCTTAAGGCAATTTTGAGATACTAATTGGATGCTAAACATAAAAGAAAAGGAAAGGAGGTGAACCAGATGAAGGTAGTAGTAGCCCCTAAGGTACAGGTACAGCAACCCGAAACCGAGCAGCAACCAGGAACAAACTGCCTCGGCTGCAACGCATTGCTTTGCGTACCAGACTGAATCACCGAACGAGCAATCTGTAATATCGGTTGCGAGTTCAAACTTGTTGGTTTACAAGAACGCGAGCCAGAGCCTGCCCAGGCGAGTGCAGTCACACTCAACGTTCCGGGAAAGAGGAGTTTGCATTTTGACGAGGCTGGTTTTTCTCGTACGCCGGCTTGATCCGGCGGCCGGGACAGCTCTGGCAGAGCGGGGCCGGTTTTTGTGGCACCTACATTTCAATATCAGCTCCATAGCTTCATCGTCAGCACGAGGGCTGAGTCATCGTCGGATTCGCGGCTTCGGATCCCGCCGAAGTCATGATAAGGTCATTGAAGTACTGCTCTTTGAGTGCGATCACGACGAAGGCTGCTTTGCCGTCAGTGTCGGTATCGGATATGGACAAGAGGACACAAAGGCATCCAGGTCGCCTGCGGCGTTAAGTACCCGCAAGGACTGATGGAGCCTGTCGGTGATAGGAAGCGATTGAATAACGCAGAAGGCAGGATGTATGTGCCGAAAAGGAAAGAAGACATTCATGGAAGAAAATCAGATCGGGAAGTTCGATCGCCCGGACCTTGCCCTCTCAAAAGGGAGACTCGCGACAAATGAAACAGGTCCGCGACGCTGGGAAGACCATGTCCTTCAGTCGCAAAGGCTGGAGACGCTGGGCACGCTCGTCGGTGGAATCGCCCACGACTTCAACAACATACTGAACGTTATCTCCGGGCACGTCTCACTCATGGAAAGGTGGAGGGAAGACCCGGAGCGGTTTGCAAAGAGCTTCGACGCCGTGAAGAAGGCAACTGACCGCGGGGCTCAGACTGCCAGGCAACTTCTCACGTTCACGCGGAAAGTCGAGGTCGTAACGGAGCGTGTCAAAATAGGCGAGGTAATTGAAGAACTCACGGGGCTGCTGAAGGAGATCTTTCCCGAGAAGATCCGCTTCAGCATTCAGATCGATTCCGACATCCCTGTAATCCGGGCTGACTCGAATCGGATTCACCAAGCCCTGCTCAATCTTTGCTTGAACGCCCGCGATGCAATGCCGGACGCGGGAACAATCGAAATCACCGCTAAGTGCGTCGGACGGGGGGTCATCGACGCTCGTTTTCGGGGAGCGGAAGCGGACCGATACGTACAAATTGAAGTGTCGGATTCAGGTTCAGGAATAAAGAAGGAGGCGCTGGGGCATATTTTTGAGCCGTTCTTCACGACAAAGAGGGACGGGCAGGGTTCA
>JAJYOS010000289.1 GCA_021796055.1 Bacteroidota bacterium | reverse complement strand
GTGAGACAAAATTCATTAGACGACTCTATTGTTAAGATTTTAGCCACATATTAATGTTGATGGACAATAATGGATAAGTCTCGATTGGATATCGCTGGGGAAATTGCATGCTGCTTATGAGTGTTAGCTTACACATGACCGTGTAAGAGCACTTCTGACCGGAACGGATTTAGTGCGCCGTTTCAACCCTCACCGGACTAATCATCAAAATTCCACGACAACTCACTGAAGGATCATGGCATACACAGACTTGGGCGGAAGAGAGAAAGAGCTGCCGCAACAAACGGTTCCTGCAAGCGCTTCATCGAGAAGTAACGCTAGTTCGAAGAAGCTGCGAGTGGACTTCGTGGGGAACAGCCCCGCCATGCGCGAGATTTATTCCATGATTCAGCTTGTCGCGGACTCTTCTACTCCAGTACTTATCACAGGCGAAAGCGGGACAGGAAAGGACGTGGTAGCCCGCTTGATCCACATGAGCAGCCCACGGGCAGATCTCCCCTTCATCGCGATCAACTGCGCGGCTGTCCCGCGTGATGTTTTTGAGAATGAGCTTTTTGGTCATGAAGGGGGCGCCTTCACAGGAGCGACCGCAAAGAAGGCGGGCTACTTGGAAATGGCCGACAAGGGAACGCTCTTCCTGGACGAACTCGCCGAGATGGAGACCGACACTCAGGCTAAGCTACTTAGAGTAATCGAGACAAAGGCCTTCCGCAGGCTCGGCGGAAAGAACGAGATGAACGCCGACGTTCGCATGCTGGCCGCGACAAATAAAAATGTGGAGCAGGCCATAGCCGCAGGCGAAATGCGTCTTGATTTGTATTACCGCTTCAGCGTGATCGAAATTCACCTTCCCCCGTTGCGCGAAAGAAAACAAGACATACCAGACCTGATCTCACATTTTCTAACCTATTTTTGTCAGAAACATAAGAAGGCTCTGAAGACGATTTCCGACGAAGCGATGCGGCTCCTTATGCAGTATGAATGGCCTGGAAATATAAGAGAGCTCAGGAACCTCGTTGAACGGGCGGTGATACTTTCTCCGACGGATGCAGTCACGCCAGACATCCTCCCAGTGAGGTTAGCGGAGACCAAACAGGCATCCGACGTGATAACGATACCGCTCGGCACTTCGCTGGACTCAGCAGAGAAGGCGATAATCCTAAGGACGTTGTCGTTCGTGGACAATAACAAATCCAAAGCGGCGATTATACTAGGATTGAGTAGGAAAGCGCTGTACGATAAATTGAAACGGTTCGAGATAGAAGAATAGCTGCTAGACCACTCTTAAAAACCATCCGCCATTTCAAATGAATGGCTTTCACGTGGTGTTCCCCCCTTCTCCGATTCCAGACAAAGAGACTGAAGCTATGGTTTAATACCGCAACTTCGACGACAAAGCTCTCTAAAACTAATGGGCCTACCGCGCAGGGAGGGAGGTGCATTTGGCGTCGAAATCTCAACTGGGACGATGCGGTAAAACGATATGTGTGCCTTTTGGATCATTGCTCATCAAGTTTTTGCGACAAAGGGCCAATCGAAAAACAAGAGAGCGGGGTCCTATGCCTTACAGATCAACGCAATGCGAAATGGCTCAGATCTGTTCGGTCTTCTAAGAAGCCGTCAATTTGCTTTCAGCTGCGCAACGTCTAAGCTCCGGCATCGATTCGATTCCCATTTTTTTCATTATCCTGCTCAGATGAGCGCTGACCGTCCGAAGGGTGACATTCAGATCCTTCGCTATCTCCGGACCTTCCTTACCCGCAGCAAGAGCGCATATAATTTGAAATTCGCGCCGGGAAAAAAATTCGCGCGACAATCCGCGCTCCCTTGCGCCCTTCCCCGACGCAGCAGAGTCCTGAGGAGCTGAGCCCGATAGTAATCCTGTGGGAGAGATCAATTCACGCACTGTCAAGATGATCTTCTCAGGCGGTACATCTTTCGTCAAATAGCGCGATGCGCCTGACCTCATTGTTTCGCTTCGGAAAAGCTCTTCCGGATGCATCGTCAAAACGAGTACCGGCAATCCAGGATAGAGCCTCTTGAGCTCTTTGATCATTTTAAGTGACCCTTTCCCTGGAAGAGAAAGACTAGTCAGTACGACATCTGGCAACTGTTTCCTCAATCCATCCATAACCTGACGAGTACTCTCCGCCTCGGAAATGACCTTCATGTCAGACTCCCTTTCGAGAGTCTCTTTCAGCATCTTACGCACGAGGGGGTGAGTGTCAGCGAGGAGAATCTTTATCATACGCCGCTTTCATTGAGAAAAACGTTACCTAGACAGTGGAATTGATACTACCAAAGTTGTTCCTCGTCCAGTCTCGCCGCGGACTTCCAAATTTCCGCCAAGTGAATGGACGCGCTCTCTTATACTTATAATTCCAATGGAAGCAGGCGACTTGATTTTTTCCGCGCCGATTCCGATGCCATTATCGGTTATCTCCAGGACAAGACTAGAATCTATTATTTGCAACGATATGAAAGCGTCCGTTGCTGCTGAGTGTCTTTTCACATTGTCAAGCGCTTCCTGGAGAATCCGAAACGCGGTTGTTGAAATCACGGGGTCAAAGGCTATGCCGTGCTGGAGTCTGGTAATATGACAATTGATGCCGGTCCGGTTCTCGAAATCAAGGACCTGCCATTGAATGGCGGTCAGGAGACCGAGTTCATCCAACACAGCCGGTCTGAGTTCCGTTATCATGTCACGGGCAGATCTTATCGCCGTTTCAAGAATTTCGGATACTGAAGATACTTTCTCGAGCAGCGATGCGCGGCCAAACGGTTCAGAGACTGTCTTGGCGACCATCCTTCCGAGTATGGCAAGATCCATCCGCAGCGCCGTAAGGGTCTGACTGAATTCGTCGTGAAGCTGTCTTGCAATATTGGCTTTCTCCTCCTCGCGTGCCGCCTGGAGATGGGATGCGAGAGAGCGCAGCTGCGCTTCCCTTTCACGCAACTTCCCTTCCAGAATTTCATCTGCGGTCTTCTTCTCCAGGCGAACTGAGAACCCTGAAGGAGCTCCGACCGCGTCGAACAGTCTCTTAAGGGTAAGAAAAGCCTCGAATCTCTCCCCATCCCTTCGGCTGATCCAGGCCGGCAGCTCGATTCTCTCCGTGTTTGCAGTACCCTTCACGAAGGCCTCAGTCAGCGTTCGCGCATTTGTATCTTCTTTGAGTAGAAACGTCAGATCCGCCCCCAGTATTTCCGAATCCCGAAAGCCGGTCATACGTAACGCCCCCTCGTTCCAACTTCTCACTTCTCCTCTCTCATCCAAATCAAACACCACATTACACGATGAATCCAGTCGAGCATCGAAGTGCGGTTCATTGCCATACGATAATCCTGTGGTGTCAAGTAAATCATGAGCTATCATGGCAATCCTTCTCTTGTCATTCCGGTAATATTCTTTGGCAGTAAAAACGAGTTGCTTAAGCAGGCCGTTTTTACCAATAACTCTTACGGTCATGCTCTTTCCATTTGCGTCCAAACGGTTCATACCAAACAAGAATCTCTCGAATCCGATAATATCGTCGGCGGCAATGAGTCTCATTATAGACCTCATCGCCTTGAGTTCATTTCGGGGGAAGCCCATCATGGCGGAGAATGCATCATCCGCTCTGAGTACATTGAGGTTTTGGGGATCGATTATTGCCAGGCCAATATTGTCCCGGTCTTCGATCTCGTTAGAGAGTTGTTCTAGTTCAGACGTCAGAGCTTCATCATCATTATTTCTCTTCTCGGTAGAGATTTGTCCTCCACCTTCCAAAATTTGAATGATCGAATCGGAAAGGCGGTCGATTTCTCTCTCGCAAGGGATATTGTTTCCTTCGGCGTCATGGCCCGACATGAGAAGCATCGGGATGCCTAAGTCATGATTCTTCAGGTAATCCAATGCCCTTACTCCATCAAAGCCCGGTAAGTTCAGCTCGACCATGACAATGTTCGGAGAATATGTCTTCAAAGCTTCCTTGAATGCCTCGAACGAGGCAACACTCTTCACTTCGCTGGAGTAACCAAAAGAACGCAATTTGCTCTCGAGCGCTTCGACATCGAGCGTCTTTTCATTAATGAAGAGAATTTTCGCCGCGACAACGGGTGTCTCCTGACCCACAATTTCGCTTCCCGACTTTTTCTCGCGATCCTCAGTGTCAGTCAAGTGACTCTCCCTTATCTCGATCGCGCCGGATTGCTTTCGGACAATCCGCTCGAATATTCGCTACCTTTGCACAGTTGTAATCGAAGGTCATAATTCAGATTTCTTTTTGGTGTACGAGATCGACATTTGGCGCCGTTTGGATCGACAATCACGGCCTCCCCGGTGGATTGGGATAGGACGCGGGAGAAGTGGGGCCTCCGTTCCGCCGAACTATCAGATAGGCTGCGACCGCCACAACAGCAATTGCTGCGGCACCGATCCAGGTAAATAGTCCGACCGAATGCGATGATCCGCCAGCTTGTTCAGCAACTACGACGAAAAAGTATCCGTTTCTTTGCAGGCCCTGCGGGAATTCCCTGCTCATATCCCATTCTATTACCTTATCCCTACCTGCATATTCTCCGGCGCCGACATCTCCGCTTAATGTTTTTGGAAAATACCGGAATGATGGGTTGTCCCGGTTCCTGAGCACTAAAGCAACATTATACCTTCTATGCGGACTTCCCGCGAGATCGTACCTGACAGTTACGCGAAGTCCGGATACTTCAGCTCGGACGTTAGAGACGCGAACACCGGGTTCATTCGAGCCCATCGGGTACGCGGGCGCAGCGGTGAGCAATACGGTCAAAAATGCCGTCAGATATGCAAGCACTCTAAAGTGCCGGGCAAATCGATTCAAGAACGGTGCATGAATTAACGTGACTGGTGTTTCCTTTTCCATCCTATTTTACTAATACCATCTTTCGGGTTGCCACGTGGTCGCCTGCCACCAGCCGATAGAAATACACTCCACTCGCGAATCTGGATCCATTGAATACCACATCATGTGTCCCAGGACCTTGAACGCCGTCGACTAACACCGTTACTTGCTGGCCTAGAATATCGTATACCGTCAGTGCAACCGAAGTCCTGGCGGGAAGCTGATAGCTTATTATTGTGGTCGGATTGAATGGGTTAGGATAATTGTTGTTTAACTCGAATGAACTCGCGCTTTGAGATCTGATCGTGCTTTCCGCGACTTTTGAATTCGCCAGGAGAATTGTAATTGACGTGGTCCCGCTTTGAGGAACGAAATCGAACGCAGAAGTCTGGCTAACATCTACCCACTCGCCTGTCTCCGGATCGTGCAGGTAGACTCTTAACGATTGGGGAACAGATTCAACGCCGGTGAAAGTGAGTATCGCGGCTTTGCCTGCAGGCGCATTGACTGTAAGGTTCCAGGTGGATGAATCCGAGAACAACGGATGTATTTCGTCTGCGAAGCTACTATTGTGCTTGTCCCAATCGGGATGGTAAAAGTAAATCGACGGTTCAAAGCCAAGCGCGGCAGGCTTCCTCACATCAAGGTTGTTCATCCCGGAGCGCGCGAGATTGGAAACGCCAAACCAAACAGAACTGTCTGTGATCCCTTCAGATTCAAGCTTGACATGGATGGCCCAACTACCACTCACCGACGAAATTCTATCCATCCTTAGCGCAGGAGAATTTGAGGCCATCGGTTCAATGTAAGGCACCAAAAGAGATTTTAGGCTGTCTGCGTTGAAGAAATAGAATCCCTCGAGCGGGAGAAGCGAATTCGCAATGGAGAAGCTTCCGCCGTACCCCCATATCGGGTCTGCAAGATTGTCGTTCAGGGCTTTGACGGTGTCCCACGGTACGGCGATATTGAACGGATCAGTGATAATATTCCACCCTGCATGAATGGCGATTCTAACGTGCCCCATAGAATCGACTCCCTCCGATATAAATGTCGTATCAATCTTCAGCGGTCCATTATGGACAAGCCAGAAAGCCCTTCCCCCTCCGAAGTCGAAAGAGTTCGACCCATCATATCTGATGAAATAGTTTGAAGTGTCACCATTATCCAGGAAAGCCTCCCAATCCTTCCCCGATATACCACCGAGAACATTTTGAATAGGCACGTTGTCGGCGCCGGGTAATCCGAAGAGCCTGTAATCGGTGGTTTTGAACCGGGACACATCCGAGTATTTAGGAAAGCTCATGGTTGTGTCTACGACAACGGTTCCAGGCTGCGTCCAAGGTTCAGCCGTGAAACTCCAGGGCGCGGAATAACTTCCCCATCTTTCGCCGCTTATCCCCCCCCTTACTCTCCAGAAGTATTTCAAACTCCTGACCAGCGGACCGATTGAAACGGAGTCGGCAACCACTGATGTATCGTTCACGATAAGCGTGTCGAACAACGGACTGGTTGATACCTGTGTCTGGTAAAATGCGGCATGTTGTACCGGGACCCAACGCAAAATCGGATTCGTAGTAACGTTTCCGCTGCTATCTGCCGGAGAAGTCGGAATTGGCGTCGCCAATAGGTATGGCGTAGTGGAGAATCTTCCGACTGTCGAAAACTGGCCGAATCCAGTTTTTGTAGAGCCCGACTTCACCCTCCAAAAATACGTTCTTCCAGTGTCCAATGAATCGACTAATAGAGAGTCCCCGACTACATCTGAATCGTTCAGCTGCAAGCGCGCGAAGGTTGAGTCTTCTGAGAGCTCCAATAAATAATATTCAGATCCGACCGCCCCGTTCCAGGAAAACAAAATCGCCAGAGGTGAAACGACGGCGCTGTCGGCGGGATCAATCAATTCTGGGGCTGGCGGAGGATACGAACCGGTGCTGAAAAAGCGGGTGGTAGAGTACGCTCCCCATCCGTTCGTATTGGATCCCCCACGAACATGCCAGAAATAGACGGAGTCTGCCGACAGAGAATCTATCACCAGAGAATCGGTCACCGACGGAGAGGTTGTGTCGATTATGACAGAAGTGAAATTAGAATCGCGAGCGATCTGAACTTCATAGAATATACCTCCGGTTATATCGTTCCATTTCAGGACCGAATTGACCGGCCTGACTTGCGAGCTGTCAACCGGGGCAACAAGGACCGGAGAAGAAGGTACGGTATAGAACGTAGAACTACTCCAACTTCCCCAATACCCGCCGACATTTGACTCTCCTCTGACCCTCCAGTAATAAGTCTCGCCCCGGGCAAGCGTTTTCAAATTGACGGAAGTCCCTGTGACCAAGGTATCCACAACGGGAGTTCCGTTGAAATACGGGTCCGTCGATAGCTGGAATTCGTAATTGACGATGCCTACCCCATTAAGCCATGAACAACTGATCCCAGATGGCTGAACATCCGCGCCGTAACTAGGTTGCAGGATCGAGACAGAGGGTGGATAAGAGGTCGAGAATGTCTGAACGCTGCTCCACGAACTGGAACCATTACTGTTCTGCGCGCTCACATGCCAATAGTATGTCTGCCCCATGCTTAGGCCACTTACCACTAATGAGTCGCTGGTGACCATCGTGTCTATGATTATGTCGGCCGAAGAAAACGCAAAGTCGCCCCGATAAATTGCGAGTTGAACATGCGAAGTCTCACTGAATGACGACGACCACGAGAGCTCGACAGGCGAAGGACGATCTGAAGACTGTGTCGGAGGGCCGACCGGCGAGGGAGGTGGGGGAACACCGTTATCAAAAACATTTACCGCGGACCATGCGCTTGTATCGGTCGAATCGGCACTAAAAACCCGCAGA
>JAJYOS010000288.1 GCA_021796055.1 Bacteroidota bacterium | reverse complement strand
TCTTTGCAGATACTCTGCACGATCCGCGTGAGACATTCGCGATAAGTCCGATGTGCCTGACGGTCAATTTAGGGAAGGCGGCGCAACTCTTCAAATCGTTTTTCTATTAGGTCTCATAGTCTCTTTGCCGGCCCCGGTCGGAATCCGGAGGGGGCGAACTCACCCCCTGCCCCCTCTCTTCAGGAAGAGAGGGGGCAAAAATGGGGGTCGTAAGAAGGAGGTTAGAAGAGGATGTTTTACGCGTGTTCCGGGACAGGGTTACGCCGGGCATGACGGCGGCCGTTTGAGTTCCCGCCCGCCGCGCTTTGTGCCGGCTCACTTAGCGTGTGAGCGGCGTCAACCGTAAACCTGGAAACGAGATTCCTCAGTTTTTCGGTGAGTCTGTTCAGGTCGTCGGAAGCGCGCGCGATCTGCGAGACGCCGGCCGCGGATTCGGACGAGACGGAAGAAATCGACTCGACGTTTCTCGATATCTGTTCGCTCGTCGTAGACTGTTCCTCGCTTGCCGATGCGATCTGGTTTATCATGTCGACAGACTTCTGGGCTTCCGCGACCATCAACTCGAGCGCCTCACCGGCCCTGTTGGCAAGGACCATCCCCTGCTCCACTTCGCTCGTGCCTTTTTTCATCGATTCCACTGCCTCGCCGGTTTCGGATTGAATCGCCCTGATCATCTGCTCGATCTGTTTCGTCGCCTGGGTCGTTCGCTCCGCAAGCTTCCTCACCTCGTCGGCCACGACGGCAAATCCCTTTCCCTGATCGCCTGCGCGTGCGGCCTCTATCGCCGCATTGAGCGCGAGGAGGTTTGTCTGGTCGGCTATGTCGTCGATCACGGAAATGATCTGGCTTATCTCCTTGCTCGACTCGCCGAGCTTCGTTACGGTGCCGGCCGAACCCCTGACGACTTCTGCAATCTCGCGCATCTTGTTCGTCGTTTCGCGGACGATGCCGCCGCTCTCTTTGGCCATCTTTCCGCTTTCAGTAGCCGCCTGGGCGGTCTGGCTGGCGTTTCTCGAGTTCTCGATTATCGTGCGAGTCATCTCCTCGACTGCGGCGGCGACCTCGTTGGCCTGGGCGGACTGTTCCTGCGCCCCGGCAGCGAGCTGTTCGGTCGAGCTGCTTATCTCGGTCGCGGCGCTCGCGGTGGTCTCGATGGAATCCTGGAGATCCCGGATCATCGCCTTTATGTTGGTCACCGACCTGTTGAATCCCGCGAAGAGTTTGGCGATGTCGTCGTCGCCGTCGACATGCAACGAGACCGTCAGGTCGCCGTCGGCAAACTTGTTCATTTCCGAGAGTATCGATTCGACGCTGGAGGCGAGGTAGGTGGACTGCATTTCGGAAGTGATTTTTGCCTCCTGGGCCTCCCGTGCGGCGCCCTCTGCGGCGGCGCTCTTCTCATTGACTTCCCGCATCGCTGTCCTGATGTTCTGGACCATGCGGTTGAAGCTGGCGGAGAGGCTGCCCAGTTCGTCCTTCGAGTCCGCCTCGACGGAAGCATTCGTGTCTCCGGCGGCTACCTTCTCCGCCGCATCTTTGAGTGCGAGTATCGGCCGACTGAGTATGCGGGATATGAAGACGCCGTAAACTATCCCCATTGCGATTGCACCGATTACCATCCAGAGGAGCTCGGTTCTGCTGCTGCCGGTAATCGAGTCGCTCCGGTAGTAGGCCGTTTGCCCGCTATGCTCCAGCTCACCGGCTATCGACGACATGATCGCGCTCACTTTGTCGGCGGCCCTGCGCCCTGACTCGACCGAGGAGCCCAACGACCCGCCTCCTGCGGTCGAGCGGTCCGCGGAAGAGGCAAGCGCAATTATTCCGCCCGTAACATCCTTATACTCTTTCCAGGCGGCGGGAAATTCCGACAACAGCTCCTTCCCCTTCTCCGATCTTACCGCAGGGGAAGACTTATCGATTTCTGCGAGCATATCCGATTCCAGTTTATTCATCTCATTCCGTAATTGAACCCTCTCCCCGCTCGTGTTCGAGAGGAGGAGGTTCGCCATCGACCTCTGGTGTGCAACGAGATCGATGTTAGCCTGCTTGATGTGAGAGATGCCTTGCGTTTCATCATGGTAGAGAGAACTCAGCATCCCATTAATAGTCGCGATGTCCCTTACGCCGGTATACCCCAATAACGCCATAAGGGAACACATGATAGCGACGGACAGGAGGAGCTTCGTCATAACCTTGAGATTCTTGAACCACTTCATGGTCAATCCTTCCTCAATTGGTTAGGTAACCCAGTCCTTGATTTTTTTCGGCGAGCAGTATGGGGTAGGCCGGCCGGTGGGCAGCAGTTTGACTGCCCCCTGCGGGCTTCCGAGTGCTGAAGCGCAGTTCGATGGATTCGCACGACCTGACCGCATACGACGCCCTGACTTTACATAATGGAGCAATCGTTATGCCATGATGGAACACGGATTTTTGGCGATTTCAGTGCAGAGGGCGGCCTGCAGCGTGAGGGGTGACTAATATTCGACTATGGTGGACACATATGGCCAGCGTCCGGGTGGATGGACGCAGACGGCAAACCGGCGGATTTTCACCTGATTGCCCAGCTTCCCCCGCGATCCCTGTACGTGAAGTATACACTGTCCCGGTATATCCTGCGTATTATTATTCCCCGAATGGAGTCACGCTCGGACAGCATGAATACTTCCCCGGCCGCCGACTGTACTATGGCGAGCTTTTTCCTGCCGTCGAGCACCGCCCCGGTCAGTATGAAGCGCGGCGGATCCGAAACCCGCAACGTGTCGGCATGTCTCCTCGGTTCCACCGTCCGCCCGAGCGAAGTGTCCAGAAAAAAGGGATCGCGCGTGTCGGGTGAGTAAATATAGGGCGAACCGGAACGCACCAACGCGATATCATCCTCCGGACTTGCCGGAGACTTCTTATGATCTCCCGCGGAGCTCGTTTCACCCCGGTGGAGAACAACTGCAACAAGAACGCAAAGCACAATCAAGATCGCGAGCCTGAAGAGCCATTTCTTCTTCATGTTACTTCCGATCGGGTGTGAACCTGGCGGGAAGCAATCGGGCTATGCCGGAAAGCGACACTTTCAATGCTGGGTTCCCCGGTGGATCAGACACGATGCTGAGACCGGTGATCTTTATCGGAAACGAACATGTCTCTATAGTGTTCAAATATGCGGCAGCCCTGTGGAAGCCGGCAGTGAAGCTCAGATCGAAACTCAACTGCGTCATTCCCTCTTTGCGAAGAACCCCGGTGGGTGAAAATGCCGCCAATATGATTTTACGATCCGACGCACTCGATGCAAGATATCCGAACAGGCTCCCTTCATTTTGGTCCTTTTCGGGAAACCTCTGTTTTCTGACGGCAAGCAGTCGTTCTCTTTCAATCAGCAGCGTCCTTTTCCTTGCGAGTATCTCCCCGGGCGTCAACACCGATCCTTCTTCTGTCCTCAGGTCCGTCAGGGCGCCGGCTGCCGCGTCTAAGCTGCTGCGTACCTCCGAGAATATGAGGACCACAAACAGCAAAACCACAGTCACCGAAAGTCGCACATATTTCATACTTAGATTCATCAGCGCCGTGCCGTCAAAGAAACCGTGAACGTGAACGGAGTCGATATCTTCCTGCTGATTGCCGTCACGTTCTCGCCATACGCAGGCAGACCTGAACGGACGATCCTGACATTGCGCAGACGGGATTCTCTCTCGAGAAGCCGGACAAATTCTGCGATCTTCCTCCCGTCCCCGCTGTAGCCTGATATCGAAATTAAGTCTCCACTATTTTCGGTTCCTGTCACGGTTATTTTATATAACCACACACCTTCCGGAACCATTCTCGCGATATCATGAAGCACGATTGCAAGGTTGCTCCTCGCAGTGTCCGATTCAAGCATGGCAAGCTCGTTTTTCACGGCCCTATTTTGCTTCTCCAGAACTGACAGATCTGAACGAGAACTGCTCGATGCCAGCAGCGAATCCTCTGCCAGGTCCCGCCGGCCATCCATATATATGGCGAGAATCGACTGGGCGAGTAGGAGAGCGAGGAGGAAACCTCCGCAAGCCAGGACCAGCCTGTAAAACAATCGTTTTGAGACACACTCCATGATGATCGCCAGTTCCTGTTGAGGCACCAGGTTAACCGCCTGCATTTCCGGAAGAAAGCCACGGATCGCAAGCCCTGCCGCCAGCGTGTATTCGGTAGGAAGTCCGAACGGGCTAAAGACTTCAGATCCGCCCTGGCCTGCTGCTCCAGCCAAGATCAGCTTTCGACCACCGTCATCCGGCTGCAGCTCCGCCGACAAGACAGGATATGAACTAACGACAGTACCGTTTTCAATGCTGTACAGGGTGGTTCCCCCATCACCTCGGAACAGAAACGACAGCGGCTCGGCGCGGTCAATATCGCGCGCGAAAAACAAAGGATTAACACAATCAACGGCGTCGATACTCAATACGAGCAATTCAAGTTCAATAGAGCGGACGAATCGTATAATCGACTCGACTTCGGTTCTTCTTGCAAACACGAACTCTACGATATCCGATGATTCTCGGCTTTGCAGGATCTCATACCGATATAGCAGCTCTGCAAGCCGGATCGGAATCCTCATCAGTTTCTCGAAGTTGTCATGCAGCCATTCATCAATGCTCGTTACATCCGATGGGACCTCCGCCCGTATCGTTCTCGTATTTCCGGTCTGAATCGTTGAGACGGCATAGCGGGAGGTAATTCCCTGCCGTTTGAGTTCGTCTCTCACTGCGTCAGCAGAGGATGAATAGGAGACATCACCTGCCATGTTGCAAGTGAAGAACTTTCGTACATCAAACCTGGACACGGATTTATTGAAGGTTCCCCCACGAATCTCCAATTCTACCGCGCGAACACGCTGGTCAGTTATGTCGAGGCCGACAAGCGACTTGACTCCCGCCAATCTCTGGAAGTTTATCTGACGCGGATCCCACAAGGTCATTCGTTTCCTTTCGGGTTCGGCAGGTCCATGTTTTGAAACGCCTCGCCATATGAAATGTGTGGAGTCACGTAGATGATCAGTTCGCTCTTATGCTTCGTCTTCGATGTGGATGAGAACAGACTCCCGAGAAGCGGTATATCTCCGAGAATCGGAATCTGTGTCCGGTCTTCCGATATCGTCTGCTGTATCAGACCGCCGAGAACGATCGTCTCCCCTTCGCGCATGATGACAGTTGAGCTCATCGAACGCTGGTTTATTGTCGGGGGAACATTCGGAGAAAATTCGCCGACCGGGGTCTTGAAGTCGGGTTTCAAATCGACCGTGATAAGACCGTCGGATCCTACATAAGGAACAATGTCAAGCTTCGTGTCTGCCTGGATCGTCTGAAACTGATCGCTCTCCTGGAAAAGAGTCTGTGTAGGATTGACGTAAGGTACGGTCGATTTTAGAATGAAATACTGAGTGGTGCCGATGCTCAAGCTGGCCGGACTACCGTTAAGCGTTGCGAGAAGAGGTCTCGAGCGGACGTTCGCCAGCCCTTTCTGTTCCATAGCCTGAAGGTTCAAGTAGAAATTATCGGGAAGTCTCCCAAGGTTCGCCACCCCGATCTCCCTCCCGATGATATCCAGCCCCTCGTTTGCCGTTTTCGCCCCCATGAAGAGATTCATCCCCGGCAGAATAGTCTCACTTCCCCTTATTGTCGTATCGGAGGGACTCTTCAAGCCCGCTTTCAGACCGAAATCCACCTGCCTGGAGAGATCATAGTCGACAACAATCGCCTCTATCAACACCTGCGCGACGGGTTTGTCGACCTGTCTGATAAACTCATCCAACTGAGACTCCACATCACTTGACGCCACCACTATCAACCCGTTCTGTTCCTTGATTACTTTGACCGCCGCCTGCTCAGTTATTGACCTCGGGAGCATCTCATTCAACTTCTCCGCGCGAAGATACTTCAATCTGAACAGCCTGCTCGCCAAGAGTGCCTTGTTCGTCTTCTCGCCGATGAAATAAACTCCATCGTTTTGCTTGTAAGCGTAATTGGTGTTTCGAAGAACAATGTCCAGCATCCTGTCGAGAGGAATGTTCGTGGCGCGCACCGTCACAGAGCCCGCTACCTGTCCGTAGAAAACAATATCGGCATTCACCTGTCTGAGCGCATCTGATATGACCCGGTCCAGAGGAGCATTGGTCACGTCGACAGTAACGAAAGAATCTTTCACGCTCACCCAGTACGGACCTGACCTTTGAGGCATCATATTCTGTCCCTGTGGTCCCATGTAAGTTTCTATTTGAGTTACCACATACAAGTCGCTTTTCTTCTGGACGGCAAACCCGTTGTTATTCATCAATTGTACAAACCCAAGATCGAAGTCGATATCGATCAGCCTGCCGCTTACGTTCCCGGCAGTTCCGCTCGTTATCAAAATGTTCTTGTGCGATTTCTCCTGTATTCCGCTTATCACCAGTGCGAGGTCCTGACCTCTCACATCCAGAGAAATCCGTCCCCTTTCGTAAGTCACATCAGGAGGTTTCGGTGTTTCCTTAATCACTACAGTGGGCGGAGCAGGCGTTATCTTGTAGATTCCCCCCTCTACGACCAGATTCAGACCGTTCTGCTCGCACAGAAACTTAATCGCTTCATGAAGAGGGACGCGAGTGAGCGAGATTGTCACTCTTTTCTCCACACTGTTCTCTACAAATATATTCAGACCGTGTTCGAGACCTAGCGCACGAAAGACATCTCTTATATCCGCATCCTTGAAGCTCATCGATGTGGAGTCGTATGCTGCCGCAGGGAGAGACGGACGGATTTCTGTTGCCTGCCGCTCCGCAACGCTGTCTGCCCGATGCTGGAATATCCCGGCAGAGTCTGCACTACACAGCGTGTCATTTCCCCTGTCTACACTTTTGGAAATAATCTTCGGTGCAGGACTGCTTTGTATGCCAATGTCATTTATCTGAGGAATGAATATCCTGGCTGTGTCCGAAAGAGGGTCAGCGAGTTTATTTGAATTCGCGGAAAGTATACCGGGAGAAGTCCGCTGGATTAAACGTGCACCGTCCTTCTTCGCAAGGCTGTCCGTCTGAGAGAATGCATTTCCGGTTAGACTCAGTAGGACCAGGAGGAACAGCTCGAATCGCCTTCCGTGCCTTACCGATGATTTCATACCAGAGTCTCTCTTATTACTTCGTCCAGGCTGGTCTCTCCACGAAACACTTTCTTCATAGCTGCATCTCGCAGCGTAAGCATTCCCTTGCGTCTCGCCGCCTCCCGCAGCTGCGAAGCTGTAGCACCGCGAGTGATCATTTCGGCTAAGTCGTCATGAACCACGAGAACTTCGAACGCTGCAGTCCTTCCCCTGTACCCAAAATTGTCGCATTCGCGACATCCCTTCGCGCCGAAAAGCGGACGGTCTCCACTCCCCTTCAACCCAATCTCCGCAAGAAACCCTTCATCGGGCGGCACCCTTTGTTTGCAGTTGCCGCACAATTTTCTGAGAAGCCGCTGAGCGAGTATCATTTTGACCGAGGACGCGACCAGAAACGGCTCGACGCCCATGTCTATCAGCCTCATAACCGCCGACGGAGCGTCGTTAGTGTGCAGGGTCGACAAAACAAGGTGTCCGGTCAAGGCAGCGCGGATCGCGATCTCAGCCGTCTCAGTGTTCCGTATCTCGCCTACCATTATTACGTTCGGATCCTGGCGCAGAATCGATCGAAGCGCCGCTGCAAACGAGACGCCTATTTCAGAATGCACATGTGTCTGGTTTATACCCTGGAGATTATACTCGATGGGATCTTCTATGGTCGTCTCTC
>JAJYOS010000287.1 GCA_021796055.1 Bacteroidota bacterium | reverse complement strand
ATATTTAGATTTTGCCATGTTCGATTTCGCTCAAAAATAACAGCTTTTTTGAGTCAATAGCAAGGGAATATTGATAGTTTCAAAAGATTTATGGAAAGGGCAACAAATGTTCCACGCCCACTCAAAACGAGCTATATTCGGCTATTCCGCGACTCAATTAAAGAAGTAACGCGCTCCAAAACCAGCGTCCATGCCCATTCCGGTGGTGGGAGAGACATAAAAGACCGGTGCAATCTCGAGAAAAATATCGAGCGGGACGGTTCGCGGCATCCATTCAATTCCCCCTACAACGCGCACTCCGAATGCAGTAGGAACTGTGTTTCCGTCGTCGAAATGTAAACCAGCGCCATAGTAGAGTGGAAAACGCTCTTTGGATTTAATCGCATGGAAGCTGTGCCAAACATAGTCCGCGTTCATATGGAATGAACTCTCCGTGGAGTAGTAGACGTATCCTGATCCGAAGTGTGTCCACGTTCCATTGTTTGACCAGCCGAGAGAAAGATCTATCGCATTTACGCTTGACGTCCAGAATTTGCCGCTAATTCCGGTCGGGCCGCCGATTATGATGCCGGCACCCACACCATTTGTTTGCGCGTACAGTTTACTTGAAAATGAAGTGATTGAGACGGTTAGTATCGATGATATCAAAAGGTACTTCAGCACGCTGTTTCTCCTCTGTGGTAAGGTATTTAGGTCGATTTATCATGAATCTGTTTTGAATAGGTAAAGGACTACGTAAACGTTGTTATCGCCGGGATAACTGAGAACTCCGACGTGATCGAATTTTTGCTTGAGTTGAAGCGTTACCTGAACAGAACCGGCGTAACGGAAGAATTTCACACTTGCAACCACCGAACACTTTTTCAGTTCGTTCAGCTGTCGCGAATTTACGCTGGTGTCAGGAATAGAAATATAGAGCCAATTGTCCTCCCCTATCCACGCTTCTACATTTCCTATCTTTTGAGTGCCATCAATTCTGAAAATATAGCCGTTCGTTCTTGGTTCGGCTGTAATTCCGGAAATATTGAACGAAGGGGCGCGGGACGAGAAGATAGAGGCGCAGGATGCGAGGAAAACAGAAAGGGCCGCCGCGATCACGGCATTCAAACCAGAGATCGAAAATCTCATCATACCATTAAAATATCATACGGACACGCCTGCTGTCAAGAGCGCCCAGGCAGCAGGTGGTCCGTAGTATGAGCACGAAGGAAGGTGACTCCCATTCTGTGCCATAACCTTCGCATAAAGACGTTTTTGCATTTTATAGGCCGATGAACCCAACGTTCTATATGAAAACATTGCTTGGAAGCCCGAGAATGAAAAGCTTCAATCATATTGATTCAACATGGATGCCGACGGAATATTTGAAAATGAGCTATTCCAAACTATTTCCCAAGCGGTACATGAATACAATGCATGAGAAAACGCATGTTTTGCGCCCCCGACCGGCATGGAGCCCTGTTTGAAAGCTGACTGGACGGAAACACCTTCCCGCTCGAAGATATGAATAGAAGTCGCCCTCTCACTCCCTGGTTGTGAGGAATTTCTCCACGCGAGAAGGCAACATGACCAGTCTATTCCAGATGTGACGTTGAAAACGAGGGCTCGTGCCAGAATTTATGTGTGACTTCCATGGCACGCGCATTGCGCTTGACGGCTACGAGGAGTAAATTAGACAAAAGAAAGGGCTTGATGCGAGAATACATGTTCGGTTCATCGGTAAGGTGCAAGTCCTATATGAAGTCTTATCATAAGATCGGCACGAGCGCTCCCCTTCCGATATCTGCCGGTGTTCCCGTTATAGTCGCAGTGCCGGCCGGGTCGACTCACATTCACACGGCGCCGAATATCTCGCACCTTGTATCGCGGAAGAACACGAAATGGTGATTTGGCATAATACAGACGACGCTCCCAGGACACCGGCCGAGGTGTTCCCGAACGACAAGGTGGTCATTTGGATCGGCAGTTATCCAATCGAACTCGGGCAACAGATCGATGTAGAGCTGACGATCTCCGGCTCAAACAGCGACGGAAAGAAATCAATCGTCCACGCCGAGTGGCGTTACAACGATTACGGCAGGAACAACAGTTACTGGGCGGCCATACTCGGTCCCTTCACCGCCGGTCAGAAAGTTGAATACAGAATTATAGGGACCGGTCCTGATGGCACAAGCCATGTTCAAGTCGACGGCTTCACCGTTATAGACCGCAGCAAGCCAGGAAAGAAGAAGGCATAAGGCGAAGAGATGTCGGCCTTAATTGGTTTCCGACTCCACTCTTTCTAATTAATCGACGGATTTTTTCGACCCGGAATTTGTGAAAGTGTCTATCGATCTCGTGCTTCGTTCGTCTAATTCATTAACAATACAATCGAACATTGTTCCCAGCAATGCCGAACATCGTTTTTCGGAAAAGATGTTCAAGCATAACTCTCGTGCGAAAAGACTGACATATAGAGAAGTCTAGTTCGTAAATGGAAAACGAAATAATGCAACGCAAGCTGTACAACACTCAAGGACTCCCGTGGGAATCCCTGCTTCACAAAATGAAGGAGGTGCGGCGTGAAACGTAATCAAATCAAACCAGCTCCAGTGAAGCGCCGAAAAACCGCGGGTAAAATCCGAAAAAACGGAGGACTTATGCCAAAAGACAGTTTAACCGTGACCGACAACAGAACCGGCAAACAGTACGAAATGCCAATTGAAAACGGAGCCATTCGTGGAATGGACTTGCGCCAGATCAAGGTCAAGGATGACGACTTCGGTCTGATGAGTTACGACCCGGCTTTCATGAACACAGCCTCGTGCAAGAGCACGATCACGTTCATCGACGGAGACAAGGGAATCCTGCGCTACCGCGGTTATCCGATCGAGCAGCTCGCTGAAAAGAGCACCTACCTCGAAGTCGCGTACCTTATCGTTTACGGCGAACTTCCCACTAAGGCCCAACTCGACGATTGGAAGTACAATATCACTCATCATACGTTCGTACACGAGAACGTCAAGAAGTTCATGGACGGATTCCACTACGATGCGCACCCGATGGGGATGTTTACGAGCACGATGGCGGCTCTATCGACGTTCTACCCAGAAGCGAAGAACATCTTCGACAAAGGCTCCAGGCAGACCCAGATTTACAGACTGATCGGGAAAGTCACGACCATCGCGGCGTTCGCCTACCGGCATGCCATGGGCCTTCCATATTCGCACCCGGACAACGACCTGAGCTACGCGGGCAACTTCCTTAACATGCTCTTCAAGATGTCGGAACCCAAGTATAAGCCGAACCCCGTCCTGGAAAAGGCACTCGACGTCCTGTTCATACTACACGCCGATCACGAGCAAAACTGCAGCACCAGCGCGATGAGAAACGTCGGATCGTCACACGTCGACCCGTACTCAGCATTAGCGGCGGCCTCTGCTGCCCTTTATGGCCCCCTTCACGGCGGCGCGAACGAGGCGGTACTGCGCATGCTAAAAGAGATCGGTTCCAAAGACAAGATCCCCGCTTTCATCAAGGAAGTGAAGGAAGGAAAAGGTGAGAAGAAGCTTATGGGATTCGGTCATCGTGTCTACAAGAACTACGACCCGCGCGCGAAGATAATCAAGAAGCTCGCGGACGACGTGTTCGAGGTGACCGGCAGAAATCCGCTTCTGGACATCGCGCTCGAAATGGAAAGGATCGCCCTTGAAGACGATTACTTCATAAAGAGGAAACTTTATCCCAACGTCGACTTCTATTCCGGGATGATCTACCAGGCATTGAAATTCCCGGTGGACATGTTCCCCGTGCTCTTTGCGATCGGGAGAACTGCCGGCTGGGTGGCCCAATGGGAAGAGATGCTGCTCGACGGCGAGCAGAAGATTGCCCGTCCCCGCCAGCTTTATCTGGGACACGACCAGCGCCAATACGTTCCGCTAGTCCGCAGGTAATCCGAATACACGATTACAACACGAATGCGGTGTGCTTCCAGGCGCACCGCATTTTTTTGTTACTTTCAAGGGGAATCTGACCCACCGGCGCCGTAAATTGCTTAACAAATTGCCGGATGATATTTTCTATCGCTCCCCGCGGAATCCGGGAGGGACAAATGCGCGCAACTTCAACGAATGATCGAAAGTTATGAAACCTATCCTGATCGGAATTGCCGGCGGTACCGGCTCCGGAAAAACAACTGTAACACGCAAACTGATCGACACACTTCACTTGGACGATTTGATCATCATCCAGCACGACTCATACTACAAAGATATATCCTCCTTCAGAGGCAAATCGTCGAGCGAAATAAACTTCGACCATCCCTCCTCGCTGGACACTTCGCTGCTCGTCAAACATCTGAAAAGTCTTAAGAACCGCCACGCGATCAAGAAACCCATCTACGACTTCACCACTTACAGGAGGCTTCAGCAGAAGGAGATCGTACATCCTAAGAGCGTCATAATACTCGAAGGGATTCTCATCTTTCTCCACAAGGAGTTGAGAGATTTGATGGACATCAAGATATTCGTCGACACCGATGCCGATGAGCGACTACTCCGTAGACTGAGGCGTGACATTACCGAACGAGGCAGATCGCTCGACTCGGTTATGGAGCAGTACATGGCCACCGTGAAGCCGATGCACCTTGAGTTCGTCGAGCCGAGCAAGATGTGGGCCGATGTAATCATACCGAAAGGCGGGGAGAACCAGGTCGCCATTGCCATGTTAGCCTCCCGTATCCGCTCGATAATCAACGGGGAACAAGACCATGCCCATTGAAGCCCCGGCGCACTTGATCAAATAGTCGAAGATGGATTCCATCCTGTTCGGCAAAAGCACCGAGCCAAACGTAATCGCCGTCTACCAGTCCGGCGAGACGGCGATGAAAGTCGTAAGGCGCGTCGGCGGGGCGAATGTGACCGAGACCAGAGAGTTCTATCCATTCTTCTTTCTCAGCGATCCGCTCCTTCTCCGGGGGTTCGAGAAGAAATTCTGGAATGTCGAGCTGGCCGGGAATAATTACTATAAGCGGCTCTGCATATTTCGGCGATGGGGCGACATGAGGTCCGCTATGCGGATCGCGGCGGAACACCTGAACACTCGGCAGGAACCTTCCGACATGGAAGATATTTACGTCAAGCTCGATCCGGTATATCAGTTTTTAATGCAGACGGGAATTACGCTGTTCAAGGAAATGGAATTCCCGGATCTTCGCAGGATGCAGCTCGACATCGAAACGTTTTCCAAATCAGGATTCTCGAACGCTTCGCGGCCCGAGGACAGGATCATCCTTATCTCGCTCTCGGACAGTTCGGGCTGGGAATACGTAATCGACGGACGGAACAAGAGTGAGGGGGAAATGCTCAACGAACTCGTCGAGCTAATCCGTGACAGAGATCCGGATGTCATCGAGGGACACAACATCTACAATTTCGATTTCCCCTATATATTGCGGCGCTGCGAGATGAACGATGTGAAGCTCAGGATCGGCAGAGAGATGCTTGAACCGAGGGTATTCACGCCCCGGCCTTCATACGGCGATCGCGAAGCCGACTACATGAGCATTGATATTCCGGGAAGGCATATAGTCGACACATACATCCTGGTCCAGAATTACGATGCGACTCGGAGGGAGCTGGAAAGCTACGGCCTTAAGAACGTAGCCAGGTTCTTCGGCTTCGCTTCGCCCGACAGGGTCTACATCGACGGATCCAGGATATCTGAAACGTGGTTGACAGACCCCGACCTCCTGGTTCGATATGCCCTCGACGATGTCAGGGAGACAAGACTTCTTGCGGAGCATCTGTCACAGACCTCCTTCTACCTTTCGCAGATGCTCCCCTACAACTACGGACAGATTCCGCGCGGGGCGGCCACGAAGATCGAGTCACTCTTCGTTCGGGAATACGTTCGCCGGAAACATTCCGTGCCGCGACCTCAGGCGGGGAGGCAGACTTCGGGAGGATACACAGACATCTTTCTGCGCGGTGCAGCGGGACCTATCATCCATGCCGATGTCGAATCGCTGTATCCCTCGATCATGATCACATACAACATCTCTCCTCCAACCGATGAGCTTGGAGTATTTCAGAAAACTCTCAAACACCTGACGAAGCTGAGATTATCCACCAAAAAACAGATGAAGGAAGAGATCGATCCCGTCAGAAAGTCTCGGCTCGACGCGATGCAATCCTCCCTTAAGATACTGATCAATTCATATTATGGCTATCTCGGCTATTCGCGCGGCCTTTTCAACGATTTCGCTTCCGCGGATACGGTGACCGAGACGGGACAGAGGATTCTACGTCAGATGATTGCCGAGATAAACACGCAAGGTGGCACACTTTTAGAAGTCGACACGGACGGTCTCTACTTCGTTCCTCCCCCCGGCTTTCGCGGAGAAGAAGAGGAAATCAGGTTTGTTTCAAAACTCGCGCGATCCCTTCCCGCGGGCATCAACCTTTCTCTCGACGGCAGGTACGAGCGGATGCTCAGCTACAAGAAGAAGAATTACGCCCTACTCGGCTACGACGGGAGAATCAAGATCCGCGGTTCGGCCCTCATTTCGCGGAGCATGGAGCGGTTCGCAAGAGAATTCATACACGAATCGATAGCGCTTATGCTCCGGGAAAATATAGAGGGCTTGCACAAACTCTTCGTCGATTATACGCGGAAGATACTCGACCGGCAATTGCCGCTGGAAAAGATGGTCAGGACCGAAACTGTGCGTGAGACCATCGATGATTATCAGGCTTCAGTAAGGACGAACCGCAGAAACAGGACCGCGACATTTGAGGCGGCAATCAACGCGGGCGTAAACCTCAGAGCGGGCGACAGGGTTTCATATTACATTGTCGGAACTGATCCCAATCCCCGCACTTTCATGAATGCCGTCCTGTACGACGATCGCGAGCAGAATCCGCAGGACTACAACGCCCAGTACTACATAAAGAAACTGAACGAGTATGCCGAGCGCTTCTCCGAGTTTTTTGAACCTGGTGATTTCAGAAAGGTTTTTTCTACGGATGAGGGTTCCCTCTTCACGACTTCACTCGAAGGGGTGCGGATGAGAGTTGCGGAGGCCGCTGCGGGGGATACAAAGATCGAAGAAGAAGAGGACGAGTAGTTATCCTTCAAATTCTTTGCGAAGTATCTGGAAGTCGTGCTGCTCCAGGATCGCGGAGGCGCGACCCTGTGTCTCTTCCGTGTCGAAGGAAAGTCTGAACATCCCGCCGCTCCCCTCCCTGACCTTGAGGAGCTCGATGTCTTTGATGTTGATGCCGCCATCGGCGAGTATCGACGTTATCTCTTTAAGGACACCGACTTTGTCTTCAACGACGACGTAAAGATCGTAAAGGGGGTGGAGGAAACCCTTGCCGCCCTTTCGGATTCCTGCACGGGCAAGTCTCGCCTTCTCGAATTCGCCGGCGATATCAGAATCCTTCCCTTCCTTCAGCGCACCGCTCAGGTCCGAAAGCCGGCCGATCAACATCTTGAGCATAGCATCGATATTTCCGCGGTTCGCCTTTATCACATCGTTCCAAACCGTATATTCACTCGAGGCAATTCTGGTCATGTCGCGGAACCCACCCGCAGCCAACGTATTGAAATGCTCATCTTTGGAGGACAGCTCGGCGAGCATGTTTACCAGCTCCACGGCAAGGAGTTGGGGTAAATGGCTCGTCGCAGCGGCTATCCGGTCATGCTGCGAAGCATCCATCAGCAATATTCTTGCGCCAAGCTGTTCTATCGAGCGGACCAAAGGGAGAAAGGCTGTAACAAAGCGTTTT
>JAJYOS010000286.1 GCA_021796055.1 Bacteroidota bacterium | reverse complement strand
ACCGCGGAGGCGCTGACCGTAATCGCTTACGTCGGAGGCATAACGGCTTTTATCAGTGCGACCATAGCGATCACCCAGAACGACATCAAGAAGGTTCTGGCATATTCTACCGTGAGTCAATTGGGATACATGGTCATGGCGCTAGGTGTCGACGCCTACTCCGCGGGATTCTTCCACCTCGTGACGCATGCCGCCTTTAAAGCTGGTCTATTCCTCGCCTCCGGCTCGGTTATCTATGCGATGCATCACGAACAGGACATGCGCCAGATGGGCGGCCTCCGGAAGAAGATGCCGATTACTTATACAGCCTTTCTAATATTCAGTCTCTCGATCTCCGGTATACCCCTTACCTCCGGTTTCCTGAGCAAGGATAGCATCCTCGCTGGTTCGCTGGCCTACGGAATTCTCACGGGGAATTACCTCATCCCGATAATAGGATACTCCGTCGTGTTCCTTACGGCGATGTATATGTTCAGGCTGATCATAATGACCTTCCACGGCGAGCCGCGCGACCTGCACAAGTATGAACACGCCAAGGAATCACCGAAGGTTATGACGATACCGCTGATTGTGCTCGCAGCGCTCTCCATCTTCGTCTTTTACAGTTTCAACCCGATGAATCCCGACAAAGGGTGGCTCCTCGAGTCGGTGACAAAACCCGAATCCGTGGTTCCGGGCTATCAGAAGTACAGCTGGGATTTTCTCAAGGTGAAGCTGGTCGAGAACGCTC
The DNA here is from genome assembly GCA_021796055.1 of Bacteroidota bacterium. The sequence continues at coordinate 7,062 of JAJYOS010000286.1, read as the reverse complement.
CCGCCGAAGCCGGTGTTTCCGGATCGGGCCCGACGGCGGTTTACACAAACGCGTACAAGATGGAGCTCGAGAAGAATCACTTTGTCGCGCTCGGAATCTCCCTTATACTGGCGTTGAGTGGGATTCTAACCGCATTTGTAATATATGACTGGAAGATGATAGACGCTGAAAAATTGAAACAGCGCGTCAAACCTCTGCACACTTTTCTATACAACAAATGGTATTTCGACGAGCTGTACGGCGCGACGGCGGTCGCCGGTACGCTGCTCCTTAGCAAATCGTTGGCCTGGTTCGACGGGCATGTGATCGACGGAGCGGTCAACGGTGCCGCTTCGGTGACGCGGTTGTGGTCCACGCTCAGCGGAAAGTTTGATCACTACGTGGTCGACGGTCTCGTGAATTTCACCGCCTGGTTCACCGGCCTTCTCGGACGAGGCGCAAGGAAGGTTCAGACGGGAAGGGTGCAGACTTACATCGTTTTCGCCCTCCTGGGAGTGATTATAATATTCTACGTGTTCAGACAATTCTGAGTTATGAATTCTCAATTTTGAATTCCTAATTCCGAATTTGGAAGTGAGTGTTTCGAAGCGGTTTTGTTTTATTGAAAATTGAAAAGTTACAGTTGAGAATTGTGAATTTAGACATATTATTGTTGGAGGAATAATGCAGTATCAATTCCTTGGAATTGGGTATCTGACCTGGATAACATTTTTGCCTGTATTAGGAATGATCGTAGTGTTGCTCATTCCAAGAGGTAACTCGAATGCGATGAAATGGACTGCGCTCGCGGCAACAGTGCTTCAGCTGGTCGTTGCAGCCGTCATTTGGATCAACTTCCAACCGGGGCTTACCGGTATTAACGACCCGAACGGATTCCAGTTCGTCGAGAAGGCAAGGTGGATCGACCTCCCCGGAGTGGCATGGTTCGGCCACGTCGCTATCGACTACTTCGTCGGCATCGACGGATTAAGCATCCCGATGGTGGTCCTCACATCCCTCATCTCCTTCGTCGGAGTGATCGCATCATGGAACATCAACAAGGCGCATAAAGGATATTTCGCGCTCTACCTCCTGCTCGATACAGGCATGATGGGCGTGTTCGTGGCGCTGGACATGTTCCTGTTTTACGTCTTTTGGGAGTTGATGCTTCTTCCGATGTACTTCCTCATCGGTATCTGGGGCGGTCCCAGGCGAGAATATGCCGCCATAAAGTTTTTCCTCTACACATTGTTCGGCTCCGTTCTTATTCTCCTCGCGATGCTGGCTCTTTATTTCAGTGTGAGCATCAAAGATCCCGCCACGGGGCAGATGATGCACACGTTCGACATGCTCGCAATGATGAATCCCCAGAATTTCGATCCGAATTCGCTCCTTGCCGGAATCGGAACGTATTGGCGTTATGTGGCATTCATAGCATTGTTTATCGGATTCGCCATCAAAGTGCCGATCTTCCCGTTCCACACCTGGCTGCCGGACGCCCACGTCGAAGCGCCGACCGCTATCAGCGTTATCCTGGCTGGTGTGCTGTTGAAAATGGGGACCTACGGTCTACTGAGGATCAGTTTCCCGATATTCCCGGATGCCATTTTGAAATTTGCCTACCCGCTGGCCATACTCGGCTTCATCAACATCGTCTACGGTGCCTTGTGCGCAATGGCGCAGACGGATTTCAAGAAGCTCATTGCGTATTCGAGCATCAGTCATATGGGTGTTGTCCTGCTTGGCATCGCTGCACTCAACACGCAGGGCGTGGCGGGCGGCGTGCTTCAGATGTTCAACCACGGCATAGTCACCGCGATGCTCTTCCTCATAGTCGGCGTAATCTACGACCGTGCGCACACGAGAGGCGTCAACGATTTTGGCGGACTCGCCAACCAGATGCCCGTATATACAGGCATCATGACTGTCGCATTCTTCGCGGCCATCGGACTTCCGGGTCTTAGCGAATTCATCAGCGAACTCCTTTCTTATCTTGGCGCGTTCCAGGCGTTCCGCTGGGTCGCGATCTTCTCGAGCGTCGGTATAGTCCTGACCGCAGGGTATATGCTCTGGACTTTGCAGCGCGTGTTCCTCGGACAACTCCCTGAAAAGTGGAAGAACCTAACTGACGTCAACGGGAGAGAGCTGGTTGCTCTTGTTCCTTTGTTGATTGTGGTCATCGTGCTGGGCGTGTTTCCGTCGATAATGCTTCATCCGATGAGCGCCACGCTGAACCACCTCGTCGACTTCGTCCACAAGGTCGGTACGGGAATGACGGCGCTTAAGTAGTAGGAAATTATAAATGTTGAATTCTAAATTTTGAATTGATTGTCAATCAAGATCTGACGTCAATTTGAAATTCAAAATTAAGAATTGAGAATCTAATTATGGCACAGACCATATATCAGAGTTTCGGCTACGTCATTCCGGAGGCCGTGCTCTCAGTATTCTTCATCCTGACTCTGCTGACCTCCCTCGTGAGCCGCGGAAGGAGCAGGTATCTGCCGGCCTATATGGCTCTGCTCGGATTTGTCCTCGCGGGGGTGTTTGTTTTTCAACAGATCGGGATGGACGAATTGGTTTTCAGCGGCATGTACGCCGTGGATCCGTTCAGCTTGTTCTTCAAGGTCATATTCCTCGTGACGGGTATCCTTATAACCATTTTCTCGATGCAGAGCGTGGAGCTCGAAGCGGTATCTACGAAGTACGCCGAATATTACAGCCTGATAATATCTCTGACGATCGGCGCGTTCTTCATGGCGGGTTCGTCGAATTTTCTTATGATGTACCTCTCTCTCGAGCTCGTCAGTATTTCGTCGTACATCCTATCGGGCTTCACGAAGGAGAACCCGCGTGCCGACGAGGCTTCCCTGAAGTACGTCATTTACGGCGCGTTTTCATCCGGCCTTATGCTCTACGGTATATCGATCCTTTACGGCCTGACAGGCGAGCTGAACATCTATGCTTTCAATCAAGCGGTCTCTTCGGGTGCGCTACCGCAGGTGACCATCCTTATAGCGATTGTACTCATGCTTGCGGGGCTTGGATATAAGATCAGCGCAGTGCCATTTCATTTCTGGACTCCTGACGTTTACGAAGGAGCTCCGGTGACAGTCACAGCATTCCTTTCCGTCACCTCAAAAGCGGCAGGATTTGCAATGCTTATCAGATTTTTCAAGATCGGATTCATCGATGTCGCGGCCCAGCCGGTCATGGCAGGGATGTGGGGAATATTCCATGGATTCAACTGGACGGACATTATCGCGGTTCTATCCGTTCTGACCATGACCGTCGGTAACCTTGTGGCGCTCTGGCAATCCAACATGAAGCGCCTGCTCGCCTACTCGAGCATCGCGCACGCCGGGTATATACTCATGGGATTTGTCACGCTGACCGACCAGGGAATTTCGGCAATGTTGATGTACTTCGTCGCATACCTGCTGATGAACCTGGGGGCCTTTTATATCGTGATGCTCGTCGCTAACAAGTATCACACTGAAGACATCGAGGGATATTCCGGGCTCGGATACAGATCCCCTTACGCTGCTTTTGCCCTTACGGTTTTCCTCTTCTCGCTAAACCGGAATTCCTCCGACATTCGGATTCATCGGGAAACTTTATCTTTTCGCGGCACTTATTAAAACCAATTACATCTGGCTCGCGATCGTTGGAGTGCTGAACAGCGTTGTTTCACTTTACTACTACGTGAAGGTTGTCCGCAATATGTATCTTGTCCAGCCTGCGGACGAATCGCGTGTTGAATTCGGTTTCGGCACAAACCTGCTAATGACGCTTCTGATGGTGCCGAACATCGCGCTGATGCTTTATTTCACCCCGGTCTTGAGCTGGGCGGAACACTCCGTACTCATGTTTGGACTTCGTTAGGGGTGAAGGGGGGTGAAACCCCTCCGGTCATACCTGTAAGCTAACCCGTTTCTCCCCCACGCGGGGTGCCAGGAAATTCGTCGGAGACCCTTAAAAGTAGCTTCTGCTATTGCACTTTAGCCATCTTCTGGGTTATCTTTCCTATCGTAAGTCAGAGAGAGCCCCCCAATAAGAAATTCTGTCGCATTTTTGGATTAACTGTTTGACGAAATTTGAAGGAGTAGCACATTGGGACAGCAACAACTACTGCTTATTGTCCTCGGGGTAATCGTGGTGGGAATAGCGATTGTGGTAGGGTTAACGATGTTCCGCAGCAATACTCAAAGCTCGAACCGGGATCAGATTGTCAGTGACCTTGAGAGGCTCGCGACAGTCGCCCAGGAATATTACAAGAAACCGGTCAGCATGGCGGGAGGGGCAGACAACTTCAAGAATTTTGCCCTCTCAGCGATTGACACGGGAAACGCCGACGGGAGCTACGAGGCGACTACAACCCCCCCAAACGATGCGGATCCGATGAGCGGCAGCATTGCGCCCATTCCCACCTCAAGCCAGGAAATCTATATAATCGGTTACGGAAAGGAGCTCGGCAACAACAACAGGCAAGCAGTGAAGGCCTACGCCGCGGTCACTCCTGACTCAGTGTCGATTAAAATTATGAACTAGGCTAACGGCAGGTATTCCTCCATCCGGCGGTCGGTGGTGTATTCTGCCGGTCTGACGGTTCCGGTCCCATGTTGCGCCAAGTGCTTTCATTTCAGCAGGCTCTACTTCGCAGTAAGAATGATCTCCTGACTCGCGCTTGTCCGCATGGCCTCCACAAAAGCCTTCACCGCTTTGAAATTGGTCGCAGGAATGGTCTTTGACCTAACCTCAAACATCTCGGTTACCTGCAATTTGCCGTTACCCTCATCAAGGTAGTTCTTCCAGTAGTTTAGCCCCTCAATTGTGGCGAAGGAATAGGAGGGGAGATCGCTGAACTCATATTTGTCTTTGGGGATGCTCAGTTCGATTGTTTTGTTGACTGTTCTCGGAAAATCAAATTGCATGTCGTATGTCCTCTTATCTCTGGCAAGCCATGACCAGCTGCCGCTGATCCTGAAGGGGTCGATGTTGAGGAAGACCATGTTGCCCTGGCTCTTCACCACGTTCGGCACATTGAGCCTGAAGCGAAACACGAGATCCGAGTCGGCATTGTCGAGATTCCGGAAGGAATAATCCACGACTTCTGCGTCAAGGTAATCATCGGCTACGAGGGACTTGCAGAATTTAACGATGTCATCGTGGGTCTTTTCGCTGAAGAAAGACCGGGTTGCGTAGTTGGATTGTCCGCTGAACTTCATCGAAATGTCGAAATCGGCATCGTTGGATGGCGTTATCGCGACCTTCATGTGAATGTCTTCCACATTATCAGTGCATCTGCTGGTGGGTATGGTTTCAATCCGTGAGGTGCTGTCAGGTCTCAATACAAGCGCGTTGACCCCCTCATCGTCGTATGGAATGACGCCAAGCGGACAATGGTCAACGGTTGGGTCCATCCAGTAAGCTGTGTTGTCGCTTGTCGTGGCCTTCACGATCATGTGATTGAAATTCCATGACGGGAAATCCCGGGAAGTGATGCCTTCGTCCGCGGTCACCAGGAGAACGGGCTCCGCCTTGATTCCCACGGCCTGCAACAGACTGATCAGGAGGATCGACTTGTCTTTGCAATCGCCGTACTTATCTTGCAGGACTTTCTCCGGTTTAGCGGGCTTGTAGCCACCTTCGCCAAGTTCGATGGCTACGTAACGTATGGTCTGAGCGAATGCGAAAATCTTTTCCAATTTCTCTTTATCGGTTCTGCACCCCTTCGTAAGCTCCGCGGCTTTTGCGGTGATCGCGGGAGTAATGACGAGCTGTGGTCTGAAAAAACGGGAATAATACCATTCGGATACATCGTCCCACGTCTTCCAGTCTGAAGGGGCAAACTTCACGTACTGCAGATAGTTCTCATAACACGACATGACGGGGTCCGGCTTGAACGCGGGAACGTTGCTTCTGGTCCAGGTGTACGACACCGTACTTCCGAAATCCAGCTTCGCGGTCGGCTTCTGAAGGTCACAGTTGAACATCTTGAAATGCCAATTCCAGCCCGCCCCTCCCCGGTCCGTCGGCGTCAAGAGTATTACGGGGACAGTTAAGGTGTAGACATCCTGGAGTTTCGGAATCTCGGACTGGATGTCCCATTGATCCTGGATGAACGGATAATCTTCATAGACGGTGTATTGATACTCAACGATGCAATTTTTCTCCACCGCTGGGAAAGTGAACTTCACCGTTTTCATGTCGGAGTAGAATACGTCTCCCTGTTCGCTGCCGGTCACGGTGTGAAAGTCGTCGCTCGTTAGAGGAATTACAGTCCCGTCCGGTTTTATCGTCCTGGCCGCGACGTCAGTTAGCCGGTTACCGCTGTAGATTGGAATGGAAACGGAGGCGTGGTCGTCGATGTTCTTGAAGAGCTTTATCACTTTGGTTATATGTTCGACAGTGTGAATATCGTAAGAGGAGGTAATCACCACTGTAACGTGGTGGGTCTCAGAAAGAACGATCGCATCTGCCTGGGGGTAATCTCCCTGGGAGGGGAAATCCTTGATGTTCAATTTCTCTTTCAGTGAGTCAAGGCTCAAAAAAGAAGCCGAAGAGCAGGAAAGAAATAGGAAGGAGGTTAGTAGGCAGGACATAAAAAGAAGCGGTTTACGCATCTCGTCACCCTCGTTTGGTTGTACAATCGCTTCACGTACCGTTGGTGACCTATTCTACCCGTGAGTAAGACCCTGGGAGAAGCGGTATCATCAACGTGAGTTACTGTTTTATATCTGGAAACGACCGCTGAATCTTGACCTAGCTACCTCATCATAAGCAATTCTGTCCACGACATACGTGACTAAATTTACGTAAAGATAATAAATGTTCGTGAATTTAATGCAAGGGTCGGGGCGGTGGATAAACCTGAACGGCAAGTGGGGGCATGGAGTCGGAGCGCTGCGTGGCTTCACGTAATGGGGTGGGAGAGAACAAAAAAAGGACCGTCCCTGTGTTACCCGGGACGGTCTCCGTATCAACCGAGTTCCGACTGCATATCTTTCGGAGTACCTTTGATGTGCATTATCACGACTGAGGCTCCGGCTTCGGCGATACAATCAGCCATTTTAGGGTCGA
>JAJYOS010000285.1 GCA_021796055.1 Bacteroidota bacterium | reverse complement strand
AGTTCCGGCATCAGGAACGCCGTTTGCCTGCTATTCCCGCGTCGATTGCAATTTTGCGCCGGAGATTTTAAACTGAATATGGATCCAACCAGGAGGACGGTTACCGGAACTGTAATGAAAACCGAATATTTGGACAGAGCTGACCGCATCGCCACGGACAACGTTTCCAGCGCGCAGCAGGTGCTGAAGGACACGCTCGACCTGTTGCTCGATTTCTGCGGAAGGAATTCAGAGGAAGAGGATTTCATTGCGGAGCTGAATTCCATAGCCTTGACTCTCTCGAACGCGCAGGCGCAGATGTCCGCTCTTTCCAACATATGCAGGTTGATACTATCGGCGTCCGGCAGACTGCAGGCTGTCGAGATTGGTCCATATATAAGTGTACTTCGCCGGAAGGTTGGCGACGCTTCCGCGCGCACAGCCGTGAAGGCGGCGGGACTTATCGGTTCCGGGAGGTTCTATGCCACCCTTAGCCAGAGCGAGTTCGTCCTGAAGACGTTCGAGATTGCAGCGGGCGAGGGGAGGCTCGCCACGGTTTATGTGATGGAGTCGCGCCCCCTTTTCGAGGGACGGCAGTCCGCACGTGCACTCAAGGCGATGGGGCACCGTTCAATCCTTGTTTCGGACGCCTCGATAGGTTACTTCGCCGAACGGATCGATGCAGCATTCATCGGAGCCGATGCCATCCTCTCCGACGGAACGCTCATAAACAAGATCGGATCGTATGCGCTCGCGGCCGCGTGTTCGGTGAGTAAAAAGGAATTCCATGCGATTACGAGCGTACTCAAATATGATCCCGCAAAGAACGCGGCAAGTTTCCTGAATAAGGAAGAGAGTCCGCACGAAATTTTCCCCAACCCCGAATTCGAGGTGACGAACATTTACTTCGACAAAGTCAGACCCGACCTTATCACGTCCGTCGTGACGGAGGCGGGAAGTATTTCGCCGCTCTCCGGGCTCGCCGGTCTCGAGGCATCGATGAAAGAGCTGTATGGCTGAAGCCGTCTCACGCTTCGAAAGAGAAGTGAATGCCACGACGATTCCGCTGATAGCGTTCGGGGCCGCACTGAATATCGTCGTAGGACAGGCCGTCCAGCTGATAAAGCTTCCGCTTTATCTCGACTCTATCGGGACGATCTTGATCGCATGCGTCGTCGGCCCCGTAGCGGGCATGCTGACAGGTGCATTTGCGAACCTGACACTCGGTTTCTTCTTCAACTACGCATTCATTTTCTTCATCCCGGTCACGCTGGTCATCGGAGCGTTCAGCGGGCTCGTGGCGAAGATCGGAGTCTTCAGAAAGTGGTACGCCGCAATCCCCGCGGGGCTCGTGCAGGGAGTTCTCGCCGCAGTCGCCTCCGCGCCGATCGCAGCCTTCATGTTCGGCGGCGTAACCATGGGAGGAACCGATTTCCTGGTACTCTATTTCAGGGCAATCGGAAAATCGATAGTGCAGAGCGCCTTCCTCCAGGGACTCGCCGCGGATCCGGTAGACAAAGCCGTCAGTTACCTCATCGTCTATTTCCTGCTCACCAGAATTCCGAAATCCATACTGCTCCGCCTACCCGGATATGCCAACGCCTGAGATCCTGCGGAGGAAATACAATCCGCTGGATCATTACATCACTCTAACCGTCATATTCACCGCCTTCGCCTTCAAGCTCGAATGGCAGATCGTAATACTTGCGGTCCTTGTTGCGGTCACGGTTTTCTCTACGAACAGGAAGAGAATCTACCGCGGATTTCTGAAGTTCGTTCTCCCACTCATACTCATCGGGTTCTTAATCAACGGACTGTTTTTTACCGGCTCCATCGCGTTCGCGGTTGGACCGCTGAAATTCAAGGACCAGGGACTCGTCTTCGCATCGGCGGTAGCCGTCAGGCTGACTCTTATTGTAATCGCAATCAGCTATTACTTCTCACGCGTTAGATCAGAAACGATGGCGGAATATCTTGTCGCAAAAGGCGCCGACAGGCGGTTCGTATATATTTACCTTCTCTCCGTTGCGATGGTCCATCTTATGCGCGACAAACTACAGAAGATCTACACGGCGCAGTCGGCCCGCGGCCTGGACACCACCAGGAATATTTTTACGCGCGCGCGATATCTTCTTCCTATGCTGGTTCCGCTGTCATATTCCTACATCGCCGAGAGCCTTGATCGCGGCACTGCACTGCGGGCCGCCGGCTTCTCGGAGAGGAAATACTCGAGATTGAACGCACCTGTCCCTATCGTGCAAATTGAAGTGAACCGCCGAGGCCTGCTGGAAGGCAGAATTATCCTTGCGGCAGCAATCTGCTTCTGGGTGCTGAGGCTCACGAAATGGCTCTGATTTCTTTCAAGAATTTCTCGCTTTCCTATTCTGATGATTCACCGCCGGCTCTTCGCGGCCTCAATCTCGATATAAACGAACTCGAGAGCCTCGTTGTCAGCGGGCTGAGCGGTTCCGGCAAGTCGACGTTCTGTCTTGCCGCGGCCGGACTTCTTGAAACATATCCCGCCGCCAGACAGGGAGGAACAATCCTGAGACGCAGTAGGGGTGAGGGAACAGGATCAGGAATGGCAGTGGTCCTGCAAAATTTTTACGCGCAGATAACTTACCTGCGCTCCTCGGTCTTTGAAGAGATCGCCTTCCCTTGTGAGAACCTCGGCCTCCCCCGGGAGGAGACACGCCGGCGCGTCGAAGAAGCCATTGAGAAGATCAGGATCGGACACCTGGCGCAGCGCAACCCGCTGGAACTTTCTGGCGGGGAAAAGCAGAAAGTGGTCCTCGCAGCTGCGCTTGCGGTTAAGCCTGAGCTCCTCATTCTGGACGAACCGTTGAGCCAGCTTGATCCTGAGACGACCGCATACCTGGCGGATGTGTTATTGGAACTCAAGAAAGAAATGGCCCTCCTGATAGCCGAGAACGATCCTTACCTGACACTGAAAGTGGCCGACCGGCTCGTCGTTCTTTCGGGCGGTATGATCGCGGCTGACGGCCGACCGGATGTGGCAATAAACCGGTCCACATCGGAATATCTGGATTTGCCTGCCTGGGCGATCTGCGTCGACGAGGCAACCAGAAGAGGCATTATCCGCGAAGAAATACGGTCGCCAGCCTATGAACTTGATTATAGAAGGGCCATGAGGAGGTTAAGGGACCGGATATGAGCGTGAAATATGAAAATGTTTTCTTCGCATATGGATCTACAGAGGCGTTGAAAAACGTCTCCTGCGAATTTAATTCGGGAAGGACCGTCCTTGTCGTCGGACAGAACGGTTCGGGCAAGAGCACATTCCTGAGGCTGATGAACGGGATACTCAAACCGTCCAGAGGTGAGGTGCATCTTGGAGATACCAGCACAAAAGACAGGAAAACCAGCGAGCTGGCCCGTTTGTGCGCGCTGAGCTTCCAGAATCCCGACGACCAGCTGTTCGCGCAGGACGTCGAAAAGGAGCTCCGGTTCGGAATTGACAACATCGGTGCCGACGGTTCTCTGCTGGATCCGATCGTCGAAGCGTTTCACCTCGGCGAACATCTCAAATCAAATCCGTACTCGCTCACTTATGCATTGAGGAGGCTTGTAGCGATCGCCGGGTCGGCTGCCATGGACACGCCCGTGCTTGCACTGGATGAACCGACCGCCGGGTTATCGATCCGCGAAAAGAAGTTCCTCGGCAATCTCATTTCACTTCTCAAAAATCGAGGCAAAACCATCGTCATAGTAACGCACGACCTGAATTTTCTTCTCCCTTATGCAGACGACTTGCTGATGCTCTCTCTCGGCGAAGTACAATTCTCCGGCAGGAGGGACGACCTGTTTACGCGGAACGACGGCCGGGATTTGATGAAACGGTCGGCTGTCGGGTACCCAATTTGTGCGAGGATCTCGTCGGCTGCCGGACTGAACAAGGTTTGCTTCGATGCCGGAGAGATCGTCGAGGAAATGACAAAAAAATAGAGCCGGCACCACCCGGCGCACAAACGGGCAGCACCAGCTCGAGGGGGCATAACCATACAATGGCCGCCGCCTGGCTTCAATAACGACCGGCGGTACTCAGCTCTGTGAGCAATTCACTTTTGGTAAAATTCCTCCTGTCTATGAAACCGACTTTGCTTTCATAATCTTTGAACAACTCAGATACCCTCGTCATATCTTCGGGCTCCGTCAGGAGAAGTATCTTCACAGCGTCCCTGCAAGCCGATATGACTTCTACAGTAAGGTTGGCGGGATTCGCGTCGACTACGAGGACGGCATCAGCGTCGCCGGCGATATTCGCGTCCGCGACCGATCGCGGACTGACCCTCGCAGTCTTAAATCCCACGCCCTCCATGACGGTTGTAAACAGGTTGTATAGCTGGTCATCGTCGGTTACGAGGAACACCTTCTCGCCGTGCATTTCCGTTTCCAATTCCCGTTCCATTTCCGAAGATGCCGGGTAGTTGGGGAGATAGACTACGACAGTCGTCCCCTTACCGTACACGCTGTCGACCCATATAGCGCCGCCGTGAAGCTCCACGAGTTTCTTGGTCAGCACGAGTCCGAGCCCGGTTCCGACATGAGCTTCGCCAAGCTGCACGAAAGGTTTAAAGAGCCTGTCCAGGTTCTCCTTCTTGATGCCGATGCCCCTGTCAATCACTCTCATCTCTATACCGTCTGCAGCCTTCGCCATCTCGAACCTGACCACGCTTCTCTGGGGGCTGTAAGTGATCGCGTTGTTAAGAAGGTTGTAGAGAATCTGCTTGAATTTTACCGTATCCGCGACGAAGACGTCGATGCCCTCTTCGAACCGGCTTTCAAGCTTTATGCTCTTTATGTCAAGGAGCGGCCGGAGAATCCGCCTCACACTCTCGACAACTTCCCTGATGGAAAACTCCTGCACCTCGAGTTCCATCTTGCCGGTTTCGACTTTGGTGAGATCAAGGATGTCGTTTATCAGGCTCAGCAAATGTTTTCCTGCCGTGGCGATATTCCCGCTGAACTCGCTCATCAGTGCCTTGCTCAGGTCGTCTGTGTCGGAATTAAGAATATCGGCGAAGCCGATTATCGAATTGAGCGGCGTGCGTATTTCGTGGCTCATGTTTGCAAGGAACTCCGACTTGGATTTGTTCGCTGCGTCCGCCCGCTTGGCTTCCGAGATGAGCCTGGCGGCCTGGGAATGGAGGCTGCGTATCTCTTCCTGAACCATATTGTATGCCTCGAGGAGCCTGGCGGCCAGCAGGATCGCTTCAATCGCCTCCTGGTTTGGTTTCAACGCGATGATAGCGGCATTCACCGCTTCGTGATCCCTTATCGGGGCGACGAGATATCCCTGTGAATTGACCATATCACGGCTCAGGAGGTCCTGATACATGAGTTGAGGAACGTTTATAATGAAACCGACCTTCTCCCTGATTTCAAGTCGATCGGATTCTGAATCCCTTTTCGCAAGCGCGACTCCGTCTGACCGGGTCGCGTCTCTGACTTCTTTAAGATAGAGCCTGATGTCTCCGCTCGAGAACAAATGCCGTGCTGCATCGAGGAGCCGACGGTAGGTCGACATCAGGAATTGCGAGCTTTCCACCGGCTCAAATACGACGGCCCGATTACCGCCCGACCCCTTAATAACCGTCAGCCGCGCTCGCACCTTCAGGCCGTCCCGCCTCATGTAGAAGAATTCTCCCGGCAGCCTCGCGGAGTCCGCAGGTGATTTCTTCAACTCGTCCCGCCTCACAGCCGAAGAGAGAATCTCCGCTACTTCGTCCGATTGCGCATTGCTGCCCGCCAGACCGAAAATCCTGTAGAAGGCGTTGTTGATGCTCAAGATTTTGTAGCCCTGGTTTTGCCTTTTGTCGTCGGCCTCGATGACGACGACTCCCAGGTTCAGGTCCTCCAGCGCTTCATGAAGCAACGGCCCGGTATCGTCTTGAGCGGTAGGGGGCATCGCTTCGTCAGCCGCGGGAGAGAAAACCGCGAACAAGTCTCCGTCCATTTTCACTATTACGACTTTGCTGCCCCCTTTTGCGGATACGCACACCTTGCGGTCTTTGTCCGAACTACGGAGGTCGTCAATCATCCCGCACATTTCGGATTCACCGATCCGCCGGGATATTTCGGCAAACGAACCGCTTTCGTCGCTCACCATCCTGCCGTGATGATCGACGATAGCATACGGCGTCCCGAGATCCTTGAGAGCCGACTTCATCGCACGTTCAGACTTATCGAGCAAGACCCGCGATAGTTTTTCTCTGATCAAATCCTGCATGCAGGAATATTCCGCGTGTTCGGGCTCGGTAGTTGTTCGCAGCTCCACCCTGCATGAGAACTCCCGGTCGTCGACAGTGAACGCGACGATTCTGTCTTTGTTGAGAACGGTTTCCCCGAATTTCTTACCGGTTTTATCGATGCTGGTGAGAACCCCGTCGATTTTTCGCAGAACACCCGGCTCCAGCTCGCTTTCGTCACCTTCGGTAACGCAAAGTTCCCCGAGTGCGAGTCCGTGAAAATTCAGTTTGCCTTCACTTGATCCGTACGCTCTCGCCAGAGTCATGAGAATTGACCTGAGAACTTCCTCCATCGACAGGTTCCTTGATATCTTCAATCCCGCAAGTGCGTTTACTCTCCTTGCAGATTCAAGCTCGATCGAGAGGTTGGTTTGCTTCCTGAGGAGGATGTAAACGACCGTAAGCAGGAAGAAAGAAGCCGCAGCGGCGATCAGCAATGTTTCGCTCATGATTTGCCTCCCCGATACTCAGGTCAACCTGAGTATTCCAGCGCGTCGATAATCCAGTTGATGTAATTCTTACGAAGAAGCTTTTCAGCCGCGTCTCTCATTCTGTGGGATTCCTCGTACAGAACACTCTCTCCCCGCGCGACCTGTTTATGATCAGGTTCGACAAAGAGGGTCGGCACATAATGTCTCAAAGAGGCTACTCTGTCATCATCCGCATAAATGGAATCGACGATAAACATATCCATTCGATTGGAGACGACGTGCGCGGTTGCCTCTTCAACATTGTTGACGAATTCAAGCTCGTACTTAGGATGCGGTAAAGCCGCAGCCACAAGTTTCAGCGCTTCCGGGTTTTTGATGAATACCAGCGTCCTGCAGACCAATGACATATTCGTTTCCCTTCACGCCTTTAGATGCAAAAGCGTGCCGAGATTTGATTCCCGTGCGGTGAAATTTACAACACCATAAGCCACCGTTGGGACGGCAGTTAGCGAGTTATAACCAAGGCAGGAAACGGGGACCCCATTCCCATGAAGTAAAGATTACAGTCCGACTGGAAATATTACCGTGACGGTTGAGGGATCCCCGGTTTGACGAAAATTACCTCCTCCCGGTCTAAAATGACCGCTCCAGGCCGGCCTCTGACCTTCTTGACAAATTTTCTCATGGTGTAAGCAACGGGGACAATACTGCTGGTTCGCGCCTTGCTGTAGTGCGCCGCTATCCTGGCAGCGAACTCCAGGACAGCCTTTTGAGGATATTCCCTTGATGAATTTCTGACGATGACGTGAGATCCGGACACTCCACGCGCGTGAAGGAAAACGTCATTGGGTTTCGCAAATCCGAATGTCAGCTCGTCGTTGTTCTTCGAATCCTTACCGACAAAAATCTTATAATCATTGGTCTCGAAAACCCGGAACGGAGGGAGCGCTTCTTCTTTTTCATAGTCAGCCTTCGCCATCGAAAGAAGTTTAAACCGGTCGGTTCCGGCTCCGACTTTCTTCAACTCCGCTATCACTGTTTCAAGCGAACTCGTCAGCTGTTTCTTCCGATCTACGGACTGCCGGTAAGACTCCCGGGCAATAGAGAAAGCAAGTACC
>JAJYOS010000284.1 GCA_021796055.1 Bacteroidota bacterium | reverse complement strand
GGTGATTCCGTCGAGCGGGGCGAGTTCGGGAAAGGAATCGAGTCTGAAAACGTTCTCCGTGTAAAGAGTGAAGAAATTCAATTTATATTCGGCAAGCGTTCTGATTTGCTTCTTAAGCAGGTCCATCGTTGGAATCGGCCCGCGGCTGATGTCGTCCATCCAGCCCCTGTACTCGAGTCCCGGCCAGTCGATGATTGTCAGACAGGGAATCCTGTCGGCGGTTCTATTCGCTCGAATGACTTGCTTCAGCGTCTGCACGCCGTAAAAGATGCCGGTCGATGTATTTGCCGCGACGAGGATCTCTTTGGGGGAAATGTTCAGGATATAGCCCTGGTTCCCAAGAGAGTCAGGGACCTTAATCCGCAATTTGCGCAGAGTGATGTCGAGGGCGCGGTCCTTGCCGATTCGCCCGATCACGATTCGCCCGGCACCCCGGCCAATCTTCACATTGACTTTCAAGTCGAGTTGAATCTCCTCCGCAAGCTGACCGGCGGCGAAGCGATCTTCGCTGTCGGAGGGGCGAGCCAGGGCTATTCGGTCCGCCGCGCTGAGGCGGAACGTACCTTCATGCATGAAGACCTCTCTCGGCGTCGGAATCAATTTCAGAGGGGGTGATTTATAGGCCGCCGTCGCCGGCAGAGCGCCGCCAATCGCTGGGCCGCTGACAGCAACAGCGATTATAAAAATTATCGGATGGAAGACTCTTGTGAAGTTGAGATGTTCGCTTGAGGTCATCATGAACCCTTTGAATTTTAGGATGATATTTCCGTCTAATATAGTAGATTGCTTCAGAATAGCGTATAACAAAATGGATATCAGAAATGACTAAAGCCGAAATCGCCCATGGATCGTCCCCAAAAAAAATGCCGGACCTGAAACTCAATTTCAAGAATCCTCACGATGTGCAGTTGTACCTCAACGGCATCCGTTACAAGTCAGACCCTGGTACGATATCGCCGGGAGAGGTGATGAGGAGAGGCGAAGCGAACTGTTTCGAGGGGTCTTTGTTTGCGGCGGCAGCTCTGAAATCCTTCGGACACAGGCCGCTGATCGTCGACATGGTGGCCGAGAACGACGATGACCATGTCATCGCACTCTTCAAGAAAAACGGATGTTACGGCGCGATTGCGAAGTCGAACACGACGCTCCTGCGGTTTCGTGAGCCGGTTTACCGGACATTGAGAGAGCTCGTTATGTCATATTTCGATTTCTATTTCAATACTAACGGCCAGAAAACCCTCAGGAGCTATTCGAATCCTGTCGATCTCACCAAATTTGACGGCAACAATTGGATGACCACCGAAGAGAATCTGGATTTCATAGGCGATTACCTCTATACGGTGAAACATCACGTCATATTGGCTGCGACTCAGAAGCGGAACCTGAGCCGGGCCGATGGCGAGCTCGTCGATCTCTGTTTCAGCGGCGCGAACCAGGAAGGGCTCTACAAACCTGTGGGGAGGTAGTTGGGAGGCGGCCTCTCACCGGGCATGCTCTCACGACCGGGCAATAATCGATTGGAGTCAGGGTGTTTGATAATCCTGTTCAAGTCCTCTAATTTCTAGTGTGCATGGCGATTTGGGCCGTCAAATCCGGAGATACCAAGACGGGCTCACGGCTGATTTCATGGTTGAGTAGTTACGTGATCCGGACTCCAGGGTTTGATAACGCGCTCGGCGAAAACATCTTTGTTTTATTGCGGGATGACCAGTCCGCGTTTCGATCAAAACAGGAAAGGGGGAGGTAAATGAAACGCCTTATCATTTTCGCACTTGGATGCCTCGGCCTCGCGCTCGCGCTTGCTTTTCGTGTCGTGGATGAGAAAGGGGCGCAGGTGCTGAAGCAATTGGGAGTCTCTGAGGAAGACGCTAAGGACTATGTGTGGCTGGACTTCAGCCATGCAATATTCTCTTATCCGCGAACGGAGCAAATCCTGGCGCTTGCGAAAGGGGACAGACCGGCAATGGTAAGGAGCGCCGTCGATTTCGCGAAGGCATACACAAGGAGCGAGGAATTCTATAGGCGTTATCAGACATTTCGCGAGGGGAAGAAACCTGAGCGGCCGGATCCTCCGAAATCGATGGATGAGCTCCGCAACGAACAGAAAGAACAGTTGCAGAAGAGCTTGAAGGAAATTGAAGACAATCTGAAGAACGCCACTCCCCAGGAGAAGGAGCAGTACAAAGCTGTTTTGGACGGCTTGCGGGAGAGCATTAAGTCGCTCGACGATCCGAACAATCCTATGTATAGCAAGGATATTGAGAAAGCGTATCAGCAGGATTACGAGGGCCAACTCGAGACGTTCAGGAAGGATTCGTTGGAGTGGGTGCAGGAGTGGACTACCGACCCAAAGCCAATGCTCATACGCGGGCTGGGAAAATTCCTGGAGATTTCCACCGATGTGGACTTCGGTGCCGCGGTCGTGAGACACAGCAGTGGATACACCTCATTTGCCAATCCCGAGTACGAGAGCAAGCCGCCCGAATGGAAACTCTGCTTTAGAGCCGGCAGGGGAGCCGTGGACGCGGCGCGGGCGGTGGCAGAAGAGTGGCTCAAGGAATTACAATCGGCGAAGTGAAGTGATCGGGCCCGGGACAAACCGGTTGACTGTGTGCGTCGATAATACCGGGTGATCCATTCCTTCACCGGGCCGACTACGCGAAGTGACTTCTCAGAACCTCAAGGTGAAAACGGTTTCCAGGCCCGGAGTGGAGCTCAGGGCAATGCTTCCCTTGTGAGCCCGCATTATCTGGCGTGAGAGGCTGAGTCCGATTCCCGAGCCTTCCTTGCGCGTTGTAAAGAAGGGAATAAATATCTTGTCCTGTAGTTCTTCAGGTATTCCCTGGCCGTTGTCCGCCACCTGGATGAGTACTCCGGCACGGCTGTCCGTTCGAGATATGAGCTTGATTTCAGGAGAAGATTTGGCGGATATGGCGCTGATTGAATTCGTGATGAGATTTATGACCACCTGCTCGATGAGGTCGGGATCAGCTGTCAGTTGGAGGTCTGCCGGCTCAACCGTGCAAGAGAATTTTATGTTCCTGACCTGGAAACGGTCGGAGAACAACTTCTGTATTCTTCCAAAAAGTTCAGCGACCCTGAAAGTCTGAAAATTCGGGGCAGGCACCCTGGTGAGATTCCTGTAATCATCGACGAAATGCAGGAGCCCCTGACTCCTTCTCGAAATCGTGTCCAGTGCCCCTTTCACGTCGCTGAGCGAGTTGCTGTCTGTCTCCGATGCCTCCGGCTTTCGGCCCACGGTCTCCGGTTTCCCTTCACTTCCGCCATTCATCAGTCCTTGAAGTAGAGAGCCTGCGGTCGATGACAAAGAGATGATCGGTGTAACGGAATTCATTATCTCGTGCGTCAGAACTCTTATGAGGTTCTGCCAGGCCTCCATCTCCCTCTCTTCGAGCTCGTTTTGTATGTTGGTCAACGAAACCAGCTTGTACTGCGTGTCGCTCATCTTGAATTCGGTCGCGTAGATCGAGAGCTGGAACAGTTCGTTGTCGTTTACGAATTTCACGAGAATGTTTTCGCCCCCCGCAATTTGCTGAAGGGTCCCAACGAGTGATTTGCTCATCCCGGCCAGGTCGGAGATATTTTCCACAGTGTTGACCTTCAGCAGCCTTTTCGCAGCTGCGTTCATAAGCTCGACCTTCCCATCCGAGGTAAAAACCATCAACCCGATCCCGACATGCTGGAAAACAATTTGAAGATATCGATACTGTTCCTCCTTTTCGGACCGCGTTTTACGGAACCGTTCGATCACCTCTGATAATGCGCGGTTGAGATCTTCAAAAGAAGAGCCTTTTATGTTGGGTTGAAAGCTTTGCGTAAAATCCGAGTATTTTATCGATTCGAAGAACCTGGCGATGTCCCTGTTGGTCTTCTGAACGTAGTGGATCAGGGAATAGACCTGGAAGATTATTAAAAGCGCGACTATGAAGGGGGTAACAATGAACGAGGTCCGGGTAAGTAGATAGATGAACAGGAAACATGTCAGGCAAAGCATGGCCGTCCGCGTGAAGACAGTGACGCTGAATCTTTTAAAAACCATTCTTTTAAGCTCCAAACGCCCAGCTCCAACTTCCAAACAAAAGGAAAGCTCCAATGGCCAAGAATCGAAATGATCCGCAAGATCTCCGATTTGTGTCTTTGATTCTTAATCCTTGTTTGGAGCTTGGAAGTTGAAAATTAGAATTCACCCTAGAGTCCATATTTCTCCAGTCTCCTGTACAACGCCGCCCTCGTTATGCCGAGGTCTTTCGCAGCTCTGGTCAAATTTCCCTCGTGCTTGCTTACAGCCTTTATTATGAGAATCTTCTCGGCTTCTTCGAGTTGATAAGAGTTGAATGGAATATTCTCCGCAGCATCGTTGGAAGAAAGGTAGAATTCACCCGGCTCGAGCAACGTAGACTCGCTGAGTATCACGAGCCGTTCGATGGTGTGCTGCAACTCTCTCACGTTCCCTGGCCAGTGATACCTCGCGAGTTTATTCATGGCCTCCCGGCTTACCTGTTTCATCGATTTGTTGTATTTGCGGCAGTACACTTTCAGGAAGTGATCGGTGAGAAGTGGAATGTCTTCGGTCCTGTTTCTGAGCGGGGGCAGCTCCACTTCAACGGTGTTGATGCGGTACAGGAGGTCCTGCCTGAACCTTTTCTCGGACTTGAGTTCTTCCTTGGGGAGGTTTGTGGCGCTAATCAACCGTATGTCGATCGGTCTCGGCATGTTTGCCCCGAGCCGTGTCACCTGTCTGTTCTGGATTACTGCCAGAAGCTTCATCTGGAGGTTGTTGGTGAGGTTACCGATCTCGTCGAGGAAAAGTGTCCCGCCGGATGCTACTTCAAATCGGCCGGCTTTGTCCTCCTTCGCGTCTGTGAAGGCTCCCTTCACATGTCCGAAAAGCTCGCTCTCGAATAGAGTCTCACTGAGAGCGCCCATATCGACCGCGAGAAAAATATTCTCGCTCCGCCTCGATTGCCTGTGTATGGCCCGCGCTATGAGTTCCTTACCGGTACCGTTCTCACCCATTATCAACACGTTCGCGTCTGTCGAGGCGACTTTCTTGACGGTGCTGAATACTCTCCTCATCTCCTCGGAGACACCGATAATCTCCTGGAAGCTGCTGTCAAGATCGCTATTGAGCTGCTTCTGTCTGGACCGGAGCGCTTCGATTTCCTGCTTCGATTCGCTAAGCTTCATGGCCGAGGAGACAGTTGCCAGGAGTTTCTCATTCTGCCACGGCTTGAGTACGAAGTCGCTCGCGCCTTCTTTAATCGCTTTGACCGCCATTTCGATATTGCCGTAGGCAGTAATGAGTGTTACAACGGCGGAAGGGTCGAGTTCGAGGATAGTCTTCATCCAGGAAAACCCTTCCTTTCCGCTCGTCGCGTCGCCGGTAAAATTCATGTCAAGCAAGACAACGTCGTAATGTTCTGCCTTAAGGAGCGAGGGTATCTGTGACGGGTCTTTTTCGATGCGCACAATCGGATAATGCTGCTTCAGAAGGAGCCGCGCGGAATAGAGGACATCCTCATCGTCATCGATTATTAGAAGTTTGCCGGATTTATTCATTGCTCATTGTTCATCTGCATCGGTGTAAATATTCTCGTTAACCTTTTCATTACTGAACTCCGTCTTCCAAAGCAACGAAATCCAATATCTTGTTACCAAACACTCTTTGTATGCAATCGAGATCTCGTTTGACAAATCGGCTTTGAAAACGGCTCCACATCCTTCAGAGCCATTTGCTACAATTGATGTGCCACATCTCAGCAACCGTTTAGAAAGCACCCATTCTCTTTTATTGGCTGCAAGATACTGATATGCGCCCACCATTCGTACAGCAAATTCGAGAGACTTATTCTCGATGACATTTACCCTTGTCACGGTTGCCTTCTTTTTGCCATCGAACTTTTTGGTCATTGCTCTTCGATATCTGAGAATTGGCTGCCGTTCATTTCCGAACGCTACCGTCCGATTTCGAACACTCTCAACTTGACAATAAAGCCTGTAACAAGCAAATGGCTTCGGATTCGTATGCTTCTCAGGATTAGTGGGGCGTTCCGGCGGGGCACGGTAATTGCACTTTTGAACAGTGCAGATGAGCAAGATTGCAGTTCAAACAGCTGATTAAAGACAGAATTCAGGGTACACTCTTGGACAGAAAAATCGAAAAGAAGCCTTTCTACAAGAAGATGAGGTCATGGGTATATATCACGGGTGCAATTCTGTTTGTGGGACTCATCGTTCTTATACTCACCGATACCGGTTCGAAGCTGAATGTTGACGTCGACAAGATCACCATCTCGACGGTTAAAAAGGGCGAGTTCCAGGAGTTCATCCCGGTAACCGGGACCGTCCGACCACGTACGACCTTCTATCTCGACGCGATCCTCGGGGGCATAGTTGAGAAGAGATATGTCGAAGAAGGCGCGATGGTTCAGAAAGGTGAGAAGATACTCAAACTGTCGAACAGTAATGTGCAGTTAAACGCGCTGCAGCAGGAGTCATTTACTTATCAGCAAATTAATGACGCGCGAAATACAAGGCTGCAAATCGAGCAGAACAGTATCGCGCTCCAGACATCGCTCGTGACAGCGAACTACGCGTTCATAAACGCGAATGAAGTCTTTGAGCGCGAAAAGAAGATGTGGGAGAAGAAACTGATCTCGCAGCTTGAATATGAGCGGGCGGAGAACAACTTCAATCAGGCCGTGGAAGAACAGAACCTTGCCCGTCGAAATTTCGTACAGGATTCCGTGCTAAAGCAGAATCAACTTACGCAGATATCAGCCTCCATAGACAGGCTTCAGAAGAATCTCGAGCTGATACGCGAGAATATCGACAACCTGACCGTAAGGGCGCCGATCAGCGGTCAGCTCACTTCTCTCAATGCTGAGACCGGGCAGTCGAAATCACCGGGAGACCAGCTCGGCCAGGTTGACGCGCTCGACGGGTTCAAAGTCAGGGCGGACATAGACGAGTTCTACATTGCTCGAGTCATGAAAGGCTTGCATGCGACGGCGGAAATCGACGGGAGCAACTATCGGCTCACGATCACGAAGGTCTTTCCGGAAGTCACCGCCGGAAAATTCCAGGTCGATTTGGCTTTCGATGGATCCGTACCGGAGGGAATCAGGAGAGGGCAAACCCTTCAAATCAGGTTGCAGTTGAGTGAGAGGACGACAGCCCTTCTTCTGGCGCGCGGCGGTTTCTACCAGAAAACGGGAGGGCAATGGGTATTCGTGCTCGACAAGTCCGGGGATGTCGCTGTCAAGAGGAATATAGGGCTGGGCCGACAGAACCCAGACTATTTTGAAGTCCTCTCCGGCCTCAGGCCCGGCGACAGAGTCGTCACCTCATCGTACGAGAATTTCGGCGATGCCGATGAATTGGTTATCAAACACTGAAGAGAAATCCGGAAAAGGAGCAAAGAAAATGGCATTCGACGAGGTACTGAACCGTGGAAAGAAGAATACCGGCGCATCAATGAAGGGGAGCACGCTCCTCCGCACCGTCGATCTCAAGAAGATATATACGACCGAAGAGGTGGAGACGACCGCGCTTGGAGGAGTGAACATTGAGATCAACGAAAAAGAATTCGTGGCCGTCATGGGGCCGTCCGGCTGCGGGAAGTCGACGCT
The DNA here is from genome assembly GCA_021796055.1 of Bacteroidota bacterium. The sequence continues at coordinate 147 of JAJYOS010000284.1, read as the reverse complement.
CCTCAATATTTTCGGACTGCTCGATAACCCGAGTGGCGGAGAGTACTACTTCCTGAACGAGGAAGTGTCGAAATATCCTGAGCGGCGGCGGGCTAACATGCGTAAAGCGAATATCGGGTTCGTCTTTCAGAGCTTCAACCTGATTGA
>JAJYOS010000283.1 GCA_021796055.1 Bacteroidota bacterium | reverse complement strand
AATGGAAGTGCGAATCATGAAAAGAATTGTACTCCCTTTACTCCTCGGATTCCTTGCAACAGCCGCGTTTTGTCAGACCCCACTCTATAAAAACCCCAAGCTGCCGATAGACAAAAGAGTCGACGATCTACTCTCCCGAATGACTCTGAAGGAGAAATTCTGGCAGCTCTTCATGATCCCCGCCGACCTTAATGGAGGACTGAATAAATACAAGGAGGGAGTGTTCGGCTTGCAGTTCGGTACGCAGGCAAAGTCAGACAATGCCGCCGGACAAATGTTCAACTACAGCAATTCCGGGACCGCGGAATCGGAGGCGGAAGAAATAAATGCCGTTCAAAAATATTTCATCGACGACACGCGGCTGGGGATCCCCATCATTCCTTTTGACGAAGCGCTCCATGGATTGATAAGGCCCGGTGCAACCGCCTTCCCCGAAGCAATCGGACTCGCCGCGACATTCGACGTCCCACTGATGAAACAGGTCGCACACGCGATCGCTTCAGAGACCAGGTCGAGAGGCATCAGGCAGGTTTTCTCTCCCGTGATCAATATTGCCCGTGACGTAAGATGGGGCAGAACCGAAGAGACATACGGAGAGGATCCCTTCCTGACATCCCAAATGGCGGTCGCGTTCGTATCCCAGTTTGAGAAGCTTGGTGTCGTTGCCACCCCGAAACATTTCGTCGCAAATTTCGGCGCGGGTGGGAGAGACAGTTACCCGATAAACTTTAGCAAGAGGCTGATGGATGAGATTTACTTTCCCGCATTTAAAGCATCGATTCAAGAGGGCCACGCTAATTCCATAATGGCGTCTTATAATTCCTTTGACGGCATCCCTTGTTCCGCGAACAGCTGGCTTCTAACCACGGTGTTGAGAAAAGACTGGGGATTTAAAGGCTATGTCGTATCCGACGCCGGAGCGGTCCCCGGCGCCACCGACTTGCATTTCACCGCGCCCAATTATGCCGTCGCCACCGAGAAGGCTTTGAACGCAGGACTGGACGTATTGCTTCAAACTTCGTATTCCCAGTTCCCGATGTTCTATAAAGCTGTCAAGGATGGATTGATCAAAGAATCAGTGCTGAATAACGCGGTCAGAAGGGTCTTGACGGCGAAATTCGAGCTGGGCCTGTTCGATCATCCTTATGTGACCCCTGAGAGAGCGGCGGAGCTGAACGATAGTCCCGCGCACCGTCAATTGGCAGAAAAGGCTGCCGAAGAATCGATAGTACTCCTTAAGAATCAAAATAACATTCTTCCATTGAGTAAGAATTTGAAGACCATTGCGGTTATCGGGCCGGATGCTGTGGAAGGAAGGCTTGGCGGTTACAGCCGGCCGCCAGGGAACGTTGTCAATTTACTTGACGGGATAAAGGACGAAACCAAAGCCGACGTGAATTATGCTCCCGGTTGCGGCCGTGAAAGTGTCAAGTATGTTCCCGTCCCAAGTGAAAATCTATCGTGCATTTATAAGGGGAAAATTGAAAAAGGGTTGCTCGGCAAATATTTTAGCAATCCGCAATTTCTTGGAGAGCCAGCATTCACACAAGTAGACAAGTCTGTGGATTTCAGATGGACGCTGTTTTCGCCGAACGAAGCAAAACTCGATCGCGATTGGTATTCAGTGGAGTGGAATGGAAAAATCATCGGACCTGAGAACGGGAAAGTCAAGATTGGAATCGAAGGAAATGACGGCTATCGGCTTTTTATAAACGACAGCCTGGTCATTAACGACTGGATTCAAAAATCATTCGGCAGGTCGACTGTCGAGTATGAGTTCCAAAATGGAAAAGAGTACGACATAAGGATCCAGTTCTACACGACGGATGGAGATGTGCGCTGCGAGCTCATCTGGAACGCGGGCGTTAAGGACGACTGGCGCCAAATGATAGACCAGGCAGTCGCCCTTGCCAGGAAGAGCGATGCCGCCATAGTAACTGTAGGAATAGAGGAAGGAGAATTCCGCGACAGAGCCAAATTGAGTCTTCCGGGCCACCAGGAAGAGGAGATAAAAGCAGTCGCGGCGACCGGGGTGCCTACGGTGGTTATCCTCGTCGGCGGAAGCGCCATCACCATGGAACATTGGATTGACAAAGTTCCGGGAATAATCGATGTATGGTATCCCGGAGAGCTTGGCGGAGCAGCGGTCGCGAACGTTTTGTTCGGCGATTACAATCCTGCAGGGAGACTCCCGATCACGTTCCCGGTATTCGAGGGGCAGCTCCCCCTTTACTACGACCATTTGCCTACCGGCAGAGGAAACAGTTACGTGAACCTTACCGGTGAGCCGTTATTCCCGTTCGGCTACGGGCTGAGCTACACGAAGTTCGTTTATAGCGACCTTACTCTTAGCAAGAAAGTGATTAAGGCTAATCAAGATGTAGTCGCCCGTTTCAAGATTACCAACGCCGGTAAGGTCGACGGCGATGAAGTGCCTCAGCTTTATATACATGAGTTATACACTTCAGTAGCCGTCCCCGTCATTGCCCTAAAAGGCTTCAAGCGTATTCACATCAAAGCAGGCGAAACAAAAGAGGTCGAGTTCAAGATTACACCAGACTTGCTGTCAATGATCAACGGACACCTAAAACGGGTCGTTGAGCCGGGCGAATTTCACATTATGATCGGCGCTTCGTCCAAGGACATTAGATTGAGGGGTACACTAACGGTCAGGTAAAAAGCACACGTCACCCTCGACGAGTCCCGATGAAATCTGGACGGAGTCGAATGGTGACAGTGCACCTGAGGGGGGCCAAGAAAAGAAGGCGTCAGATCCTCTACTTGATAAGCATCAGCTTCTTCACTTCGGTAAACCTCCCTGCCGTCAGCCGATAGAAGTAAACGCCGCTTGGCAGCCTGCTCCCTTCAAAATCCACTTCATACTTCCCGGGATTCTGAACTTCGTTTGCCAGCGTCGCTACGTCCCTCCCAAGAATATCCTGAACTTTCAAAGTCACCCTGCCGGCCGCCGACATCTGATAACTAATCGATGTCACCGGATCAAACGGATTCGCATAGTTCTACCCGCGTAAAAACTTCAGCGGCAGAGGATTCTCCTTCACCGCCGTCACTGCGGAAAACGGCTTCAATGTGGCAACGCACTCGTCTCGCGAATAATAGCATGTCAGGTCGGAGAGATATCCAGACGATGAGTGGCTAATATAAATCGAATAGCCTAGCAGCGTAATGTCCGAGTAGAGCGGAACTATCGAAAAGCCTGGCGTCTGGAAAAGCGCCGACGCCCCCACTTCCCCGAATGTGCTTATCCACTTCATGCGCATCGACTGGCTCGAAGACTCCGAGACACCATCATCATTGACCCTATGGCCGGTCATCGGCCAAACGTACGCATAGTTTGAAGCTTGAGTGAACGGCACCTCCGCGTCGAACAAATCTGTCGAATGATCGACAGTATACTCGAAGCTCGATTCGCCTTTAGTTTCCTCATCGGACACGGCCACAAAGTTCTGCGTCGTGCCGCTCATCTAGAACGTTGTGACAGGACAAGCGCCCGGCGTCAGGTCGGTGTATGTGCGCTTCGCAAACTGGCGCCATTGATACAGTCCGGACACGCTCCTCGTCGTATCGATGACATTGAACTCCCTGTTGTCGTCACCGTTCGGCGTGGCGAAGATCTTGCCACGCGCGTGCTGTGTCCAGAAAGTGTTCTTCTGAGTCCACTCCGTCCCGTCCGAGTTGCCGTCAATCTCATCATTGTAACCTCTCCTCGATTTTCGCATGTCGAAGTCGAGCACCCATAAGTCCGCAGCCGCCTCTTCGCCGATGACCAGCGTAGACTGACCGCTGTACGTCGACGTGTCGTACTCGACAGTTACGGCGTCATGCAGCCAGGCCGTGACAACTTCATGCCTTTTCGACTCGTCTGCCGTGAAGGTCAGGGTCGCCTTCCTGTGATCGTCCGTGATCGCAATTGAAGTTGCAGGCGTTCCGGCCGTGGCCTCCATCGCGAGCGCCCTTCCACCGAGTGGCAGACAGTCGCAGTCGGTCACGGTAATGGTGATGGTCGTCGATCCGCATGGACTCAGCTTGAGCGATGCGGGGACAACATCGATCTGCGGGTTGATGACAAGTGATGTATTCGCGGCCTTCAGCGATTTCCAGTAGTCGCGTATCTTTTCCGGCAGCGGGAGAATCTTGCCTACTGCCGCGAGACATACCGTGGCGATGTTGCCGGATGTAATGGAAACGCACGCGGCGTTGCCGTCAACGACATGAGTATAGGTAGCGCGGTCGAGCACCGATACCGGAAGCGCATAGCCAGCGATCTTGCTCGACACGATAAAATGATAGTTCTGACCGGACGGCTTGCCTGTATCGGGAAGAGGTAACGATCTGTTGAGAAATGACATGTCCACCGAGCCCGTGTCGACGAACCCCACCGAGAATAAGCCCCCCCGGCTTGTGGAATCTGCTAGGATATCGCTAAGGATAAATTTCGACGCGGAGGCGAACAGGTCGTTTTCGCGGACCGTACTTGTGAAAGCTGCCGATGTATTGCAATCGTACAGTGCCACGTAAGGCGTCGGCCAATTCTCCTGAGCGAAGGCGTTTTCCGCCGGAATAACAAAGGTGTCCAAACGTGATGAATCCGATCGACAAATTAAGAAGGAAATCAAATGCGGGTGCGGACCTCCAAGGCAAAATGCCAGTGAGTTTGACATAGATCCCCGTATGTTTGCTTTCAGCGATAATCATTCGTCGACAGAAATCGATTTGCCAGCTCCCTTTCCGTCGAGTCGAAAACGGTGAGTCGACGCCTTATCCGGTTTAAATCGTACCGGTCATAGCGCGTTTTCCCACGCGAAGCACGAAGGACGATAGAGGGAGATGGATCAATTAGCAAGAAGGGAGAGTAAGTCCGTCAAGAATCTTTACGAACGCAAAGGCTTGAAATGCTACGACCCGACTACATCGGGCATCACAGCGCGCGTCCGTCGATTGCGACATTCTTGCTTCTGGTGAACTTAATGACTGGACGGCCTTTCACTTCATGTCGACTTATTATCTTCACGGAATCAACGGAAGCCCCATTAACAGAGTTGCCCCAGACACCGTACATTGGAAAAGAACCGGCCTCACGCGAGACTTCTACCACTAGGTTCCTAAGTCTTAGGCCCTCGACGTAAGCGAAAGTGAAATATGAGGGAACAGAAGCGTAATCATTTGAAGACTTCTCCCGGAGGGTCCGAGTTCCGCGCGGTTTGGTTCTTCCGACGTAACTCTTCTCCCTCTCGACGATCATTCGTATGTCGCTCATGGTTATTCCGACGAGGGACCGCTCTTTCCTTCCTTCAAGGAGGCAATTACCATCTGACGTTCGGATTTCAAGATTTCGAAAGGCGATGTTTCGAATTGTGCCGACCGAAGAGTTAGGGCTTCTTGACTCGCTATCGACAAAGATCGGAAAGTCTTCTCTCTTTTTCAGGACCTCAAGCCAATACGCAGCTCCACCGTTTCGCGGGAAATATTGCTTCAGGGGCCTGGCAGTGGACATCATGCTAATGTCTGAAAATTCTATTCTCTCGAACGCCCCGCCATCTTTCATGAACAGGCCTATGCCGTTTGTGGCTTCAGGAATTTCAATACCAGTGAAGGTACAGTCGGAGATCGTTCCTTTGGAGCCGGTGCCAAGCTTTAGCGCCGTATCGTCGGTAACGAGACGACAATTTCTGACCACGACATGGGCGACAACCGATCCACGTCTGCTGGATTTCAGACACACGGCGTCGTCCCCTGTTTCCATGTAACATCCAGTGATGAGGACATTGGAGCTGTTTGCGACATCGACACCGTCGGTGTTCGGCGAGTCGAGCGAATTCTTAATCTGAATCCCCTCGATTTGAACATGTGTGCAACCATCAAGATAGACCGTGAACTTCGGGGAATTGATCAGATGAATCTCGCGGATCGAGACGCCGGTACATTTCTCGAATCTTAAGAGACCGTTTGGCCTGACGAAGGGGCGGCTGCCGTGGTCCCAGAAAGTCCTACCGTTCCCGTCGATGATACCGTCTCCGTTCACTCCGACGCTGTCCGCATCCTGAGCAAGTATCAGGACTCCCAAAGACCAATCGGACATATTACTACTTCCAAGAAGGATCGCACCCTTTTCAAGGTATAGTTTGACGCCCTTCCCGAGCGCTAATGATCCTGTGACGTAAGTTCCGGGTGGAACAACTACAGTTCCTCCACCCGATTTTGAACATGAATCAATCGCCGCCTGCATCGCGGAAGTGCAAAGGGTCCTTCCATTTCCGACCGCGCCAAATTGGGTTACATTCAGACTTAGCGGGGCGATGCCGACTGCGGCTCGTGGCTCATTTAAGCCTGTCAAAAATAGGAGCACGGTGGCCGCCAAGGATAAATGTATCGTGCGGCCGCAGCGCTCAAGGAGGCTCTTGGTATTCCGCATATCGAGACCTTTATCTTCCCACCAGGTTGGCTTCGGTCCGCACGCCTTCAATCGTATCGGGAGCATACACATTCGTGATCAGCCGCAAGTCATTCCCTATCAAATCGACGCCACTTACCTTGCCTGTGAAGCGAATGAAGTTCGTTGTCTCTTCCAGAGGTTGGCAGCCGTGTATCAGCGCGTTACGGACATTCCCGAGAGACATGAAGCCGTCAGCATTTGCGGACACATCAGCCTTCAGTCCAAGAACCGTCAGTCCCGCTACATCGTCAGCATACACGGCAGGACGTGAGTCCTTGTGCATGAAATTCAGCTCGATATTGTTCAAGGTGATGTCTCGCGCGTGCCACAGAAAGAAACCATAAGCGGGAAGAGTGCCCCACATCGTGCTTTCCGGATAGTGTGCGCTGAGCTCTCGCGGCGACTCGCTCGCGATTCCATTCTCAATTCCACCCGCGAATGATATTCGTATATTGCTTAGCGATATGCCTTCGATTGGATGTCCGGGAAGTCCTGTTATCGAGCATCCCACGGACCCCACGTTTAAAGCCACCAGGTTCGAAATGCTCACGTTATTGAAATTGCCCACCTCCGGCTGCGACTCCGTTGTGTCGTATTGCCTGTGCATGTCTCCAAGCCTTAGGAAGATAGGGACGCGGGGCCCATCCATCACGATGCCGGATATGTTGACGTTTTCAAGAGTGCCACCGTCCACCTCGGCGAGCGTGATTCCGCTTGTCCCCTCCGGGTAGCCGAAGATAACTTGCTTCACGATCGAAGGTTTTATGACGATGTTAGAGATGCAAATGTTCTTGAATCCCGCGACGGATTCCGTTCCGAGCTTGATGGCATTGCAATGGCTACTTACAATACAATTCGTTATCGAGATGTTCTCATCCGGATATTTCGACGTGCTTTTGAGAACGATTCCATCGTCGTCTGTATCACCCCTGCAGCCTTCGACGACCACGTTCCTGCAGCCATCTATGTCGATCATGTCATTGTTTTGGTTTACATGGTTGAACACATCTATATCCCTCACCGTAAGCCCATCGCAGGCGAGATACTGCTGCATCCACATCGCTGAATTTCTCAGAGAGACCCCTTCTACTCTGACATTGCTGCAACGAACAAACCGTATTATGAACGGCCTGTTCATGTATCTTTCAGGTTTCTTCCTGGTCGTGACTTTGAAGAGTTGCCCCTGTCCGTCGATCACGCCGTGCCCCTCGATATGTACATTTATCCTTGGCGGCCACCGTGCTCCTATTCTCTCGAACGCCCCGCCATCTTTCATGAACAGGCCTATGCCGTTTGTGGCTTCAGGAATTTCAATACCAGTGAAGGTACAGTCGGAGATCGTTCCTTT
>JAJYOS010000282.1 GCA_021796055.1 Bacteroidota bacterium | reverse complement strand
GTAGCCGTTTGGGGTCACTATGACTCCAGAGCCGAGCGCCTCTTCTGGCTCCGGCTTAGCTTGAGGTACGTTGAAACTGTGGAATGGGAAATCGGGACCGAAGAAGAAGCGGAACATGTTGCCAGGTGCGTTTCCTCCATTCGGTACGTTGACTGCCTTTGGAGTTGATGTAACGCGAATCTGTACCACCGCGGGCGTTACGGCTTTCGCGACCGTTATGAAAGCGTTGCTTAGATCTTCGACCGATGGAGCGACTCTAGATATAGGCGGTGCGGCCGCGCCGAGTTTGACAGGCTTGTGGGTATCTCCCACCTTACCAAAAGTAAGACCCATCGTCAGCACGAAAACCACGGCTATGACCCCAAGAGCTCCAGCTCCGTATATTAGTTTCCGTTTAATCATTTCTGCCATTGTTTTAATCTCCTTGTTTGCAGAACTAATATTGCCACGTACTCGTGAAACGACAATTAAAATGACATGAAAAGAAATTCACGGGCTACACTCGCCTTTGGGATGGCACCAATTTTCTCAATTGAATATGTGTGCTTTCGGCTCTATATTTGTAAAATCATAAAAAAATCCAAGGTGCCATGAACGAAGGAAAAATTGTACAGGTGATCGGCCCTGTGGTCGATGTCGCGTTCGAGAACGGGAAACTCCCGGAAATTCTAAATGCGTTGATCATTCCAAGAAAGAACATTGATGGCCAAGATGAGAACCTGGTCGCCGAAGTTCAGCAGCACCTGGGTGAGGATACCGTCAGGGCAGTCGCGATGGACTCGACCGATGGATTGGTGCGCGGAATGGCGGTTCAGGACACAGGAAGCCCGATAAAGGTACCCGTTGGTCCCGGGGTCCTTGGAAGAATGGTTAATGTCATCGGAAAGCCGATCGATGGCAAGGGTAATCTTGATGCGAAGACTGAGTATCCTATACATAGGCCTGCGCCGAAGTTTGAGGACCTCAGCACCGAAAAAGAAATGTTTGAGACAGGCATTAAGGTCATAGATTTACTCGAGCCGTACTCTCGCGGCGGGAAGACCGGTCTTTTCGGAGGAGCCGGAGTTGGCAAGACTGTTATCATACAGGAGCTTATCCACAACATAGCGACCCAGCATGGCGGATACTCTGTGTTCGGAGGCGTCGGTGAGAGAACTCGTGAAGGCAACGACCTTTGGATTGAAATGAATGAGTCAGGCGTAATAGGGAAGACGGCGCTGGTGTTCGGTCAGATGAATGAACCTCCGGGCGCGCGCCAGAGAGTGGCTTTGACCGCGCTGACGCTGGCGGAATACTTCCGTGACTCAGAAGGAAAAGACGTCCTTCTCTTCATCGATAACATATTCAGGTTTACGCAGGCTGGCTCTGAAGTCTCTGCACTTCTTGGACGCATGCCGTCTGCCGTGGGGTATCAGCCCACTCTCGCTACAGAGATGGGAGCCCTCCAGGAGCGCATCACTTCTACAAAGCGCGGCTCCATAACTTCAGTCCAGGCGATATATGTTCCGGCCGATGACTTGACGGATCCGGCCCCTGCCACGACGTTCGGTCACCTCGACGCGACCACTGTTCTGAGCAGACAGATCGTCGACCTTGGCATTTATCCGGCGGTTGATCCTCTTGATTCAACATCGAGGATACTTGATCCATTGATCGTAGGTCATGAGCACTACAAAGTCGCAAGGTCGGTGAAAGAGATTTTACAGACATACAAAGATCTTCAGGATATCATAAATATCCTCGGCATCGACGAGCTGTCCGATGAGGACAAACTTACAGTTTCAAGGGCGAGGAAGATTCAGCAATTCCTCTCGCAGCCTTTTTCAGTGGCAGAGGCGTTCACAGGGAGGAAAGGCAGATACGTCAAGTTGAACGATACCATCGCCGGGTTTAAGGCAATAATCGACGGGTATTGTGATGAGTGGCCCGAGAGCGCGCTGTACATGGCCGGCACGATCGACGAGGCGGAAGAACAGGCGAAGAAATTACAGGCAGCATGATGGCCGGGAACAACGCGAATAATACAAACAACAGCGACAGACTTTTCAAGCTTGAAGTGATCACGCCGCAGAAAAGTGTTTTCTCGGGCGACGTGGAAATCTTAACTGCGCCTGGAGTCAGCGGTTCGTTCCAGGTCCTGAGGAGTCACGCGCCGCTTCTTGCGACTATCGGGATTGGCGAGTTAAGGATAATGGACCAAACAGGCAATGAGCTGGTCTACTCCACGAGCGGAGGGTTTGTTGAGGTCAATCACAACGTTGCCAGTTTCCTCGCAGATGCGATTGAGCCGAAAAGTCAGATAGACGTGGGGAGAGCGCGTGCGGCAAGAGAGCGCGCGGAGGAGAGGTTGAACAAGAAAGAGCCTGGAACGGATATCGCGAGAGCACGCGCCGCGCTGGCACGTGCGATCAACCGCCTTCGAATCGCTGGGAAGTAAAAAGGGCGGAACGGACATTTAGGTGAGTTCGTGTCCGCTTTCCTTTCTTGTTTGGAACACCATCCAAAGTTAAATTTACCGACGAGGAGATAAAGTGTTCAAATTTGTGTTAACTATTTTATGCGCCTGCACGATCGGAATCATGGGATGCTCTGCCGGTAGTGAGATCGGGACCCCCTCGGCACCCAGGAAATCCGAGCGGGATTTGTCGGCAACCGATCCGAATTATCGTGCGGCGATGGATCATTTCATCGCGGGTAACCTGAATGACGTGAAAGGAGAATACGCGCAGGCCATTCTTGAGTATCAAGAAGCGTTGATGACTTATAAGGATCCGAATATTTTCGATGCGATGGCCAGAGATTATATGCGACTTGGAAAACCCAAGATGGCCATCGACCAGGCGAAGACATCCGTTCAGCTCGATCCGAATCAAATTCGTTTTAGAAGAACGCTGGCAGAAGCTTATCTATCCGATTTTAATATCGACAGCGCCAAAATAGAATATCAAAAGATCCTTTCGACTGACAGCACGGATGTCGAGGATATGCTTGTCCTTGCAAGATTGTATGAACAGGACCAACCCAAGATGGCCGCTGAATTGTATCAAAGGTCGCTCAGGTTTACCGGTCCGGACCTTGCGACCATGATGCAGCTAGTCAGGATATACAACACTACCAACGAATACGACAAGTCAATCGGCGTGGTCGACGCCATGCTTCGTCTCGATCCGTCAAATGTCCCTTTGAAGGAAATGCTGATTGATCTTTACATGCAGGTGGGGAAAAATGAGGACGCGTTACATATCCTCAATGATATGATGGCCGGGAACAAGAATAATTACGACCTCATGGCCCGAGAAGCAACAGTGTACCTAAGGATGAAGAATTTCTCGGGTGCCGACAGCCTACTGGACACTATATTCACCTCCGATTCGACAAGGGCCGATGCGAAATTTGCGATTGGACAATTCTATTTGAATGAGATGCAGCAGGATTCAAGCATTGTTCCTTTTGCCCAGGAAATATTCGCGAAACTGCTGAGGCTCTATCCAAACGATGCTCGCTCATACCTTATGGCGGGACTTGGCGCTTCGTACGCGCACGAGGATTCCACTTCAGCGGCTTATCTGAAGAAGTCGATAGCACTTGATTCTACCAACGTAAACGCGTGGCAGGCGCTCGGGATCCTCTACTACCAGGGGAAGGAATATGACAAGATGGCGGCAGTCATGTCCGACGCTGTTAAATTCTTTCCAAATGATTATAGGATTAACCTGTTTCTCGGACTAGCGCTCAACCAGGAAGGGAAGAACGAGGAGGCTGTGGCGCCGCTTGAGAAGGCTCTCTCAATCAAGCCGACGGAGACCGACGCGCTCAGCATACTGGGACAGGTCTACGAGGCGCTGCACAGGTATGACGACGCGTATAGACTGTACGAGACCGCACTTAAACTCGATTCGAAGAACTCGCTCATCCTTAATAACTTCGCTTACAGCCTTTCGGAACGGGGAATAGATTTGGAGAAGGCGCTGGAGATGGCCAAGCGTGCCATCGAATTGGATCCTAAGAACAGCGCGTATCTGGACACGATGGGCTGGGTTTATTTCAAGCTCGGCGACTACAAAAAGGCGGAAGAGTTTGTGCGGAAGGCGCTCTCCAAAAGGACCAAGGCTGACGGTTCACCGGCGACATTAGAAGAGCACTTGGGCGACATTTACGAGAAGATGGGCGAAAGGTCTAAAGCAGTTGAACAGTGGGAGAAGGCGCTTCAGAGCGATCCAGCCAAAACCAACCTCAAAGAGAAAATTGAGAAAGCCAAATCTTGATCCGGTTTTCTGTATTTGTTCTTTTCTCCGTTTTGTTTGTCGGATGCGCGGCGACATCATACTATGTTGATTTGTCCGGAGTGACGGCCCAGAAGGTTGCCGATGAAATTCAGACACAGTCAAACGCGATTCAATATTTCAATACGAGCGGTTACGGCAGCTTTGAGACTAAGCAGGGAGCGTATTCCGCGAGCTTCGACATGGCGATTCATAGACCGTCATCGGCCATGGTGAGTCTGTACGGCCCCTTCGGCATAAAGGTGGCGCAAGTGCGTCTAACCGAAGACACTCTTCTGGTATATAATAGTCTGCACAACGTTCTTTTCATGGGAAAGCCAACGTCAGCCAATCTCAGAAATTTCCTTATGATAGCCTCTGACGGATCATCGTTTACGAATCTTCTTCTCGATCTGATGCCTCCGGTGAGCAATATGTACGAACCTCAACTGTATCGGCATGCTGACGGAAGCACAGTAAGTTTCACTTACGTTAGTCAGGATACCGTGGAGAAGTATACGGTGGATGGGGAGTACATGCGGACGAAGGAATACGTCAAGACTATCGGGGGGGAGACAATCATGAAAATCCAGTATTCCGATTTCGAAAACCTTGGAAGCGGCTATTTTCCACGAAGCGTCTCGTTTGAAGACCTAAAACATGGTGTATCAGCAAAACTCTATTATCGAGATGCTTCTCTTAATAAGAAGAAGAGCGTCGAATTTAATGTGCCGTCCGATGCGAAGGAAGTCATTCTTAATTGAATTATTTGCCGTACTGATCTGTTCGGCTTTTCTTGCGCCTTCAGCGCCAGGCCAACAAAGGCCTAAGCTTAGCAAGAAGAAGCAGGAACTCTCAAGGATCAGGGGCAACATTCAACTTTACCAGAGAAGGCTCGCGGAGAGCAACCGGAAAGAGTCCGTGTCTCTGGCCACCCTGGACAATCTTGAGAAGCGTAATCTAAAAACCCGGCTGACCATAAACAGAATCTCGAATCAGATCAGCAACAACTCGAGGGATATTTCATCAGTCGAGAAGAAAATCAGCGACGCATCGGCAAATCTCGAAAATCTTAGGGAAGAGTACGCGAGCTTCGCTAGAGGTTTCTATGAACAGGGGAGAATGCATGATCTTGAGCTGCTCCTCACGTCTCAATCTGTCAACGAGATGCTCGTCCGCTATGAGTATTTGAAGAGGTTTTCCGACCAGACAAGGCTTGACTTGAATTCGATCACCTCTGAGAAAGAAAAACTCACGTCGCTTCGCGTGCAGCTCGGAAAACGTTTGGCTGAGCAGCAGAATTACCTTAGACGAAAAAACGTGGAAGAAACGCGGCTTGCATCGAGTATAGTGGAACACCGGCGAGTGATCTACCAACTCCGGAAGAGCAAGCGAATCTATGCCGAACAACTAAAGCGGTCACAGGCGGCGGCGGCGGAACTTGAGAGCCTTATCCAGAATCTGATTGCTGAAGAATCTAGGAAGAAGCCCGCTCGAAAGAGCAATTATAATAATTACAGTGAAGGCGCTCCATCCGTTTTGGCCGAAAGCCTCACCGGGTTGAAGGGACACCTCCCGTGGCCCGTATCTCAGGGAAGAGTCGTCGCGAACTACGGGGAACAGGAAAATCCTGTCCTCAAGACGGTCACTCTAAATTATGGAATCGACATCGCGGTACCAGACAACTCCCAAGTGAGAAGCGTCGCCGACGGTGTGGTCTCGAGGATCTTCTGGCTGCCTTCATATGGGAATCTGATCATAATAGATAATTACAACGGCCTTAGAACCGTATATTCGCATTTATCGAATATCTTCGTCAGGGAAGGAGAAAAGGTCACAGCACTCCAGCCCATTGGGACTGTCGGCGAATCTCTCGGCGGATCCATATTGCATTTTGAAGTCTGGCTGAACACAAAAAAGCAGGATCCGGAATTATGGTTAAGCAAGAGATAAAGAAAGAATCAGTCGTCGCCGATTTTCTTTACTCGTATGTTTTCATCAACCTGATGCACCTTGCGTATTCCTTAATCTCGCTGTTCGACAGCAAAGCGAGGAGGGGACTCAGAGGTCGAGCGGAACTATTCAGTGCCCTTAAGGATAACATCTCGCGCGTGCCGGAGGACAAGAGGATTTGGTTCCACGCGTCATCATTGGGTGAATTCGAGCAGGCTAAACCGATAATCGAAATTCTGAAGAAATCCGGCTATCATATTATCGCTTCCTTCTTCTCCCCGTCGGGATATGAATATTCCAGGAACTATCAATTTGCCGACGTTGTCACTTATCTTCCGATAGACACGCCGACAAACGCACGCAAGTTCATTTCGATCGTCAAGCCTCAGGTCGCAGTGATAATGAGATACGATCTTTGGATGAATCACCTAAAGGAGGCGAAGAGGCGTGGTACAAAAATTATCCTGGCAGACGCAACCTTCCCAATAAAATTGTTCCAGAGAGCAACGTTTCTCAAAAATTTCTATAAACAGTTATATGGTATCCCTCACGAAATACTCACGACTACCAGAGAACACAAGAAGATGTTTGACTTCTTCCTGGGATCCGATGTTGCGACCGTTGTCGGAGATACAAGATTCGATCGAGTGTTCAGCCGGAGTGTCACGAATAACGTGACAAAAGCGCTTCCTTTCAGTATAGACAAGGCCCGGAAGACAGTCCTTGTTTTGGGGAGCGTGTGGCACAGGGATATCGAGATCGTCTCGGGCGGTTTGAAGAGGCTGCTCGGAAAGCTCCAGTCGCTTAGTGTCGTGATCGTGCCGCATGAACCTACCACGGAAGAGGTGGGGCGAATCCGACAAGAATTTCCAGAGGCAAAAGTGCTTTCTGAATTAAAAGAGCAAGATGAGAGCAACTTTTCCGCTTTAATAGTGGATCGGGTTGGTATCTTAACACAACTCTACGTCCTTGCCGATGTCGCGTACGTCGGAGGCGGGTTTGGAGCCGGAGTGCACAGCGTCCTGGAGCCTGCTGTCTACGGAGTGCCGATAATAACAGGACCTCGCATCGAGAGGTCCGACGAAGCGGTTAAGCTACTTGAGACCGGCGGTTTGTTTTACGTGAAGGATCAGGCAGGAGCCTACCGTTTGCTGCACCGGATGGTGGTCGACGATGCTGCCCGGAAAAAGGCGGGGAAGGTGGCGAAAACGTTTGTTGATCAGCACCTCGGCGCTTCCGACGCGGTGGCCGCGAGGATTAGGGAGCTGTGCCCGGGTTGATTCAGTGGTTGCTGTCCGGCTTCGTATGTTCTGTTTCGCTCTGATAATATTATCCCGATAGCCATGGCATCTTCGAGGGCGCACTCATAAATTATTTTGACGAATGTGCGGCTGGTGCTTTGCACCGAGGCACTCAAGCGCGAAGTCACTTTTGACCGCAACGTACCGGGTGGTTCTCGAACGGTTTATTAAAGCAATTGTCTGAAAATTGACACAGTAACTCTTTGAACTTTCGATTCGCTTCGACCTTGAAAGTCGACGGAGAACAGAAGATATGAGATTATCTCTCCCCCGTCAAACTGCTCTGGATAAC
>JAJYOS010000281.1 GCA_021796055.1 Bacteroidota bacterium | reverse complement strand
TAGTCAGGGCTAAGGAATGAATCACCCCGCCGCAAGCGGCGGGGTATCTTCTGATGGTTTGGGTTCCACATCGCCGCAAGCGGCGGGGAATTCAACCCTGAGTGATTAAAGGATGTCAGGCGAGATGGTGATAGTAAAATCCGGGGCGATTTCACTCGTGGGAGAGAATTACCAAAGTCGGTTGAAAACCAGCTTAAAATAAAAATGCCCATTAAGTACGAGCGGGCACCAATAAAGAAGCGCCACAGTAGTTTGCGGCGCTCGAGAGCAAATCGCTCTGCGGCTTATAGCCTTGTTGTGATTTGCACAAGCAATATAATGGATTTTCATACTTGATTGCAAGGAGAAAGCCATGAAAGTATTAGGTCTCGATTTAGGAACAAATTCAATCGGATGGGCCATCAGGGACACTGCTACTCCGGCCGACAATCAGATTATTGACTACGGGGTCACTGTTTTTAAAAAGGGTGTGGGCAATGGAGAATCCGGTGAATTCTCCCTGGCAGCGGAAAGAAGGAAGAATAGGAGCAAAAGAAGGTTATACAATGCCAAGCGATACCGCAAATGGGAATTGCTCAGAGTCTTGATAAAGCATGGAATGTGTCCGTTGAGCATAGAGGGACTCAGATTGTGGAGCGTTGGTAATTGGCAGGTAGTTGACGGGAAGCGAAAGAATCTCGGACGCATTTATCCATTAAGCAATGTGGACTTCATGCGCTGGCTGGCATTGGCCCCTGAATATTTTGGTGACAAGGGTAAATCCGGAAATGGGAAGCCTATAAGAAGAAGTCCCTACGATCTGCGTTGTGAGTTGATTGAAGCTTTTGAAAAGGACGACCAGAAAAGAAATTATAAGATAGGAAGAGCATTGTACCATCTGGCCCAAAGAAGAGGCTTCAAAACAAGTCGTAAGAGTGGGAAAAGCAGATATGAAGCAGAGGCAAGCCAGACACTGAGCAAATTCTACCTGAAATATCCGGGAAGGAAGGATTGGCCCATGGCCAAAGTGTTCAGCTATCTTCAGTCTGATGAATGTGACGATAACGAACTTAAGCTCACGAGAATAAGGAAGGAAACCGGGATACAAAAGAGGGACGATTACCTAAAGGAATTCGATGCGATCTGCGAGAGACAGAACTTGCCTGAGGAGCTGAAAGCAAAGCTCCATGATGCGATCTATTTCGTACGAGGACCACGGGGTCAAAAAGGGTTGGTTGGCAAATGCACGCTGGAAAAAAGGAAACCGCGTATTCCCATCAGCCATCCCGCTTTTGAAGAATTCAGAGCACTGTCTTTCATCAACAACATCCAGTGGAGGCAGACAGGGAACAAAGAAGCCTTTGGGCAGATCCCGATGGAGCTTAGGAAGAGGATCCTTGAAGACGTATTCTTCAAAACAAAAAAGAAATCAGGGTTCGTGGATGAACGAGCCTTCTTTAAGTTTGATGAGATCGTTGACGACTTTTCTGAAAATGGTAAATGGGAATTCAATTACAGGAACAAACCTAATGTTTCAACTTGCCCAGTGATTGCTGGCCTGATGAACACTTTCAAGGATGAATGGAAAGACAGATTCATTCAAGACAAAGATAGGTATGGAATAAACTGGGACGGCCTCACACTCAGCTACAAATTAAGGTACACAAACAGAAACGAAGCAAGAGATGGATTGAAGAGGAAAGGACAGGGCTATGTCTGCAAAAAGGCGGGTGAGCAGAGAACACTAGACCACGAGGGCATTTGGCATTTGCTATTCAACTCTCTTCAAACGAAAGACAAACCGGAAGCCCTGGCGGCATTCTGCGAAGAGGTTCTTGGATGGAAAGATGAGAATAAAGTACGTCAGTTTGCTGAAATCAATGTACAGCAGGGATACGGCTCTCTGAGCCGAAAGGCCATCGTCAAGATCATTCCGTATCTACAGGAAGGACATATCTATTCAGAGGCGGTTTCTTTTGCGAATCTTTCCAAAGTAATGGGAGAGAAAGAGTTCTCTGCTAACAAGGGAGCAATTGAAGATTGCATTACCGATGTCATCAAAAGGACCAACAATGAAAAACAAAAATTGAATATCGTCAACAGTTTGATTCAAAACTACTTTGGTGAAATCGAGACGATTAAAGCAGAAGGGCTGGACGAACAAATCAAAGAATCTGCAAAGGCTGATGTTGAGAGAAAGCTGAAGAATTACTTCGGCGAAAGGAATTGGAATGACAAATCGGAAGCAGATAGAAGAGAATATTCCGATTTTGTCCTTAACAAATACGTTTCATTTCTCGACCGCAAGCAGCAGCCAAAAGAGAAAGCATCCTCATCCCAAGAAAAGAACCCAGAGATTGATTATTACAAAATTCCCCGTCTTGACGAAGCGATCAAGCAGCTTTTGAGGGACAAATTTTCCGTCGGCGAAAAAGGGCTCACGCATCTCTACCATCCTTCGGACATCCAGATCTATCCCCCATCGAGAAATGATAGGCTCGGCAATCCAGAACCGCCAAGCAAAGGATGGAAGAACCCGATGGCAATGCGGACCATGCACGAGTTAAGAAATCTCATGAACTATTTATTGGAAGAGGGCAAAATTGACCAAGAAACAAAGATAGTTGTTGAGATGGCAAGGGAATTGAACGATACGAACAAGCGCTGGGCAATCCAGAATTATCAACGGCGCCGAGAGGAGGAAAACATAGAATTTGCTAAGGCGATATTAGGCGTTGCAAAAGACAAGTATCCGGGCCTCAATGAAAATGACGCAGATAACATAGACAAAGTGCGTTTATGGTGGGAACAGTTGGAGGATGGAGAAGAGGTATATAAACAGATAAAAGCATTGAAAGAAGATGTCCAGAAGTATCGCCTGTGGAAAGAGCAACAATGTCAATGTATTTATACCGGCAAGTTCATCAGCCTGACAGATTTGTTCGATGGGACAAGGACGCAGTTTGCACATACATTCCAACGAAGCGAGTCGTTTGACAACTCGCTCGCGAATCTGACCGTAAGCGATGCCTACTACAACGTTAATATTCAGAGGAATCGGATTCCGACTCAGCTGGAAAACTACAAGGTCGATTGGAAAGACCCTGTAAGTGGGAATACATACACAGCGATCGAGCCCCGCATCATGAAGTGGATCGAGAAAAGGGATTCGCTGCAAGAAAGGATTGAAGATAATAAGGCTCAAACACAAAGAGTGGCTAGAAGCGGAGATACCGAAGGAAAGAATGAATTAATCAAGCGCAGGCGATACCTTGAACTTGAATTTGAATACTGGGACAAGAAAGTGAGAACGTTCACGCTTGAGGACATTCCCAACTTCTGGAAACACAGTCAACTTGTGGACACTCAAATAATCACAAAATATGCACGCGCGTATATGAAGTCGTTGTTCCACAAAGTCGACGTGCAAAAAGGAATAATTACTTCCGAGTTCAAGAAAATCTACGGTATAATGGGTGATGAGAAGAAGGATCGTAGCCGCCACAGTCATCACGCCATGGATGCGGCCGTCCTTACTCTTATTCCAGGTTCAGCAAAGAGGGAGGAGATACTGAGGCAATACTACCGTTCCCTGGATAAAGGAATAAGATTCCACTCAAAGCCATACCTATCATTCGATATTACTCACGTGACATCCATCGATCAGAACGTGTTGATCAATCATGTGAATCGATATAAAACACTTGTCGCGACATACAAGAAGATTCGCAAACGAGGAAAACCCCAGCAGTCGGAAAACGGTGCAGATTTGGTTATGCAGGGGGACAGTATTCGCGGCCAATTACACAAAGAGACTTTCTTAGGGGCGATTAAAGTACCGGAGAGAAATAGCCACGGATATGCGGTTAAGGAAAATGGCCAGTACCTGGTTCAGAAAAACAAGACGACAGAGGAAGATGAAATATGGCTTGTTGTAAGAAAACCGATAGAGGATGCTCAGCTAGATAAGATCGTCGACCCGTTATTGAGAGAACGAATAAGAGAACAAATGAATCGAGGCGTCAAGATGGAACAAGTCGTTGATTTCAACGGGAAAAGGATCAGGCACGTTCGCTGTAAGGTCTCACTGCCATCATATGAAAAGTCACTAAGAATTAAGCCCCACTTGCACCTGTCAGAAAAAACACACAAACAGTATTACAGAACCGACAATTCTGAAAATTATCTATGCATCTACTATGAGGGGACCGACGAAAGAGGAAGACCAACGAACGCGTTCAGGTTCGTTAGTCTATTTGAGTATTCGAAACTCAAAGACAAGGATATTATGGCAAATCTCGAATACTCAAGGCTCGTGAAGCTCGCCAGGAGAAAGGAAGTGCTCCTCACCGCAAAACATATTTTCAAGGTCGGCAACAAAGTAATTTTATATCGGGATTCCGCTGCCGAAATCCAGAAGAACGGGATTCCTATCGAACATGTTTTTCGTGTCTATAAGTTCAATAACTCGGGAGCAGACTACATTTTCCTCCAAAACGTCATCGAGGCAAGGGAAAACGACGAGTTGGGCGATGGGGAAACACGCTTTAACCCGGACAAGTACCAACCGAGATTGAAACTAACCGCGCAAAACCTAAGATGTTTAGTGGAACACACACATTTTGAGGTTAAGCCGGATGGCGAGATAATCCTCAAATGATCAAGCGTACTATCGTCATAAGTCAACGTTCATATATCTTCCACCAAGAAGCAACCCTTGAAGCGTTCGTGTCGAAATGGAAATAGCTGTAATTAATAGAAACGCTTCAAGGGTTTGACGCGAAAATGGCAAAGCCGCATCCGCCTCTGGAACCGGAACAATTTTACCACGTGTTCAATCACGCTAACGGCAATGACAACATCTTCCGAGCAGATAGAAACTACCGCTTCTTCCTGCGATTGTACTTGACGCATATTTCCGGCATCGTGAATACTTTAGCTTATTGCCTGATGCCGAACCATTTTCATTTTGTTATTCAAATGAAATCAGAAGCGGAACTGCGGAGCTTTTATTCAAAGAAGATTGCAACCCTTGAGGCGTCTTTAACGCTTCAAGGGTTGTGTCGCTTAAACAGCCAGCAGTTTTCAAATCTCTTCAACTCCTATGCTCAAGCATTTAACAAGGTCTATAATCGCCGCGGTGGATTATTTATCAGCAACTTCAAACGGAAGAAGGTTACTTCCAACGAATATCTGTTGAACTTGATCCATTACGTCCATAACAACCCTGTCCACCATGGATTTGTCGAGACGGTGGATGATTGGAAGTATTCATCGTACCAGGCGCTATTTTCAGAGAAGAGAACCATGCTTGCGAGAAGTGAAACGTTGGAACTGTTTGGTGGAGCGGATGAATGCAGGGAATTTCATCAGAAAGAAATCAACAAGAAATTTCTAATATCGGAAGGAGAAACCCTTGAAGCGTTCGTGTCGAATTGAAATTAGCTGTAATTAATGGAAACGCTTCAAGGGTTGGTATCGAATTGAAATTAACTATAAATATTAGAAAAGCTTCAGGGGTTTAATTCGATATGATCAAACGTACCATCGTCATAAGCCGGAAGTCATATATTTCCCACAAAGACGAGCAGCTGCTTATCAAGCAGGAGGATGATGACCCAAGTGTTCCTATAGAAGACATAGGAGTAGTAATTCTTGAGGACCACCAGTCAATCATAACGGTCTCAGCGTTGAATGCCCTGATGGAGAACAACAGCGTTGTGATCGGATGCGACGCGAAGCATTTGCCGAACGCTATCATGTATCCGATGTCCTCGAATACACTTCACACGGCGGTGCTTAAGACACAGATGAATGCATCCGCCCCCTTGAGAAAGCAGCTCTGGCAGCAGACCATCAAAGCAAAGCTGATCAACCAGGCGGCTGTACTTGGCTCAAGAGGAGTGAATGCAAAACCTTTGGAACTCTGGGCAAAGAAAGTACGCTCGGGCGATCAAGCGAATCTCGAAGGAAGAGGGGCGGCGTATTACTGGAAGAATGTTTTTAATGCGCGAACACTTGAAGGGTTTTCTAAATTGGGCACCAAAATCGACTTCTCGCAGCAACCCTTCAGGGGTTTCATCCGTGACCCGGAAGGAGACGGGCCGAACAGTGCGCTGAACTATGGGTATGCTATTGTCCGGGCGGCAATGGCAAGAGCTATCGTAGGCTCGGGACTGCATCCTTCGATAGGACTCCACCACAAAAACCAGTACAACGCGTTTTGCCTTGCCGACGACCTGATGGAACCGTACAGGCCGTTTGTCGATCTGATTGTCCTTGATATTTGTGAAGAGCAGGGAATAGAAATCAGCCTTACGACAGAAAACAAGAAGCGGCTTCTATCGATCCTTTCAGCCGATACGTTCGTTAGTGATGAACGAAAGCCGCTGATGCTTTCATTGACGGCGACAACGGCTTCGCTGGTAAGGTGTTTTGCTGGAGAGACGAGGAAAATTGTATATCCGGAGGTTAACCCTTGAAGGGTTCGTGTCCAATTGAAGATAACTGTAATTGATAAAAACCCTTCAAGGGTTTAACGCAATATGCGACTAAACGAGTATAGAATAATGTGGGTAATGGTCCTGTTCGACCTTCCGACGGAGACCCCGGCGGAGAAGAAGGCTTATGCGCGATTTCGCAAGAGCCTGATGAAAGACGGCTTCGAAATGTTCCAGTTCTCCATCTATGTAAGGCACTGTATGAGCCAGGAAAATGCAGAGGCACATACAAAGCGCGTGAAGAGTTCTTTGCCGAAAAAAGGAAAGGTAGGAATCTTCAGGATTACAGATAAACAGTTCGGGATGATGGAGATATTCGAAGGAAAGGAACTTCAGGACATTCCCCCTCCTCCGCAGCAATTAGAGATTTTTTAGAGTCCCAAAACAGAAAAGCGTCCGCCTGAGTCTTGACAAAGGCGGGCGCTTTTTTCCTTGCCGAACTTTCAGCTAAGTCAATGCTTTTCAATGAGTTGTTCTATGGTGCACTGAAAGAACATTACTCAAAGAAAAATCCGAAAGCAAATCACAACACGACCTGAAGAGGGGCGCTGACTGGGACAACTGAAAGAACATTACTCAAAGAAAAATCCGAAAGCAAATCACAACGTGCATCTCCTGGACCATCTGGCCCACGCCACTGAAAGAACATTACTCAAAGAAAAATCCGAAAGCAAATCACAACCCGGAGCGAACGCTCTCCTGATGAACGGCAACTGAAAGAACATTACTCAAAGAAAAATCCGAAAGCAAATCACAACGGCATCCCGCTTCCGGAGGAAGGCGAAGAGACTGAAAGAACATTACTCAAAGAAAAATCCGAAAGCAAATCACAACGATCCCAGGGAAATAGAAAAGAAGAGACTGACTGAAAGAACATTACTCAAAGAAAAATCCGAAAGCAAATCACAACTATCCTTTATCGCTCAACAAATACCCTCTCACTGAAAGAACATTACTCAAAGAAAAATCCGAAAGCAAATCACAACTTTACGCGTCGGGTTCTCTTTCGCGTTCCAACTGAAAGAACATTACTCAAAGAAAAATCCGTCCCGTTCCGACATCATATCATATAAGATGATACGGGATGCCGCAAGGCGGCAAAAGCAAATCACAACTATCATCAGCTTTTGCATCGGTTCCGAGGTACTGAAAGAACATTACTCAAAGAAAAATCCGAAAGCAAATCACAACTAAATATGCGTTCCCTGCGCTCGAAGTGTGGACTGAAAGAACATTACTCAAAGAACAATCCGAAAGCAAACTACAACGTTCAGCACCTTCTCTTTGTCGTATTTTAACCTGAAAGAACATTACTCAAAGAACAATCCGTCCCGTATCAT
>JAJYOS010000280.1 GCA_021796055.1 Bacteroidota bacterium | reverse complement strand
TCATGTGTTCGGTGTAACCTGCCGACGTATTGCTGCAAAGTGCCTCTCCAGGAGATTGGCATAGCCAGGAACAGCGTATCGAGGCGTGGCTCATCAAAACCTTCACCTATATATTTCCCCGTTGCGACTATAGTCAAAGGATTCTGTTGAGGTGCATCGGAAATCTTTTGCAGGGCTTCCCTGGTTCGCCTGGGCCCATATTTCCCTGTCAGAGGAATCACGTCTGCTACCTTCTCGCTTATCATGTCTGCAAGTGTTTCAACATGGGAGGTCCTTTCGGACAGCACAAGCGAACTCCTGCCGGCCTCATGATTCGCTATTACGTCATTGGCTATGAGCCTATTCCGCATTTCACTGGATGCCAACTCCGAATAGAGCTCCTGGATACCAGGTCCATTTTTGTCCGAGACTGATACGTTGCTATCAACAGGAATAGCGAAGCTGGTAAATCTTGGGATCACGTAGTGACCGAACGGCACCAACTGGGACTTTGCGTCCACTTGGTATCTCATCGGTCCGCAATGCATGAATATAATTGGATGATGCCCGTCTAATCTCACCGGCGTCGCGGTCAACCCGTAGACGTATCTGGAGTGAATGTTCTTGAGAACCTGCTCGAAACTGAATGCAGGGACATGGTGGCACTCATCCACAATGACCATTCCATAGTCTTTTACCCGCTCGGAGATCTCATTGTCTCTATACAGAGATTGCATGATTCCGACGTCGACTATACCGGTTGGACCATCTCGGCCTCCACCAATCTGGCCTATTAGTGAGACTCGCTTCGGTCTCCCGCGCCCCTTTTCCGGTCGAGGGACTTCTTCTTTGATGGTTAGGAACTCTGATAGCTTCTTTACCCATTGCGAAAGGAGTTGTTTCCTGTGGACTATTATGAGCGTACTCGTCTTCCTCTCTGCTATCAGTTCTGCAGCTATTACAGTTTTGCCAAATGCCGTTGCAGCAGCCAATACGCCGTTATCAAATTTCATCAACTCATTTACTGCCGGAAGCTGTTCATCTCTCAGCGTCCCATTAAACTCGATATCGATACTCCTGCCAGGATTGGTTTCGTCTGAAATGGTCGGTTCGACATTAAGTTTGCTCAATAAAGCCTGCACCTCTGCCAAGCAACCCCTCGGTAGGCAGAGATACTTGCCCGTCTCGTCGGAGCATGAGATGATTCTTGGCTTGTTGTAAGTTGGCAAGCGCATCGCCTGGGCTTTATAAAACTCAGGGTTCTTAAATGCCGCCAACCGTTTTAACGCGTTCAATCCCCTTTGGGAAACACCTTCCTTCAAAACATAAATCATATTTGCCTTTACAATGCTTGGCTTCTCTGGAAAATCATCCTTCTTCAACGAAATTGTCGGCGTTCTCTGCCATGGTCTTTGGGTCTCCGTGTCGTCTCTTCTTAATATCCCAAGATCGTTTCCGATTCCGAAGATAGAAAGTTTTTTCGTCAATGAACCGACTTCGTCTTCGGATAGTTTCCTCACCGAACTCAAGAAATCCCACTGGTCTGGATACGGTTTCAGTTGCTCATCGATGAAAACACTGTTCCCCTTCTTCCGTGGTTCCATCTGCAGGGGAAGTGCAATCAGATTGCCGAATCCTCCCTTCGGCATAGTGTCCTGATTGGGAAAGAATCTGTCATATGACTTGAACCCGATTTCATGCCTCTTATTCATTGAGTAGGTCAGCAGGGCCGATCCGAACTTTCGGGCCGAAGCTGCCGGTATCGGATCTTCAAAGAAGAACCAGAGGTGAGCGCCGTCGCCTGAACGCGACCGTTCCGCCGCAACTGGGATGTTCAAATCGGAACATACATTTCCCAATGCCGATATGTCTTTTTGCCAACCGTCATCGTCGAAGTCTATTATCAGCATGTAACAGGTGTCATCATGGCACATAGGATATAGTCCGGCTGTGATCTTTCCCTTGAGATGCTCTTCAATGACTCCGTCATTCAAAGTCTCGAAAGACTTGTTGCTGCACTCATAGCATTTGATTCGTGGTTTGTTGCAGATACCAGGCTTCCATTCGTTGAGGCAGGAAGGCGAGTATCCGGATTTTCCATTTGAATTTTGCCATCTCCTCGCATAGACATCGGCTCTTCCCTTAAAGAGCGACATAAAGAGCGCTATCTTATCTTCGGGCCTACTCTGCTGATTCACTTTTCGATCAGAATTCGTCCTGACTGCGTCGGTTAGAGCGTCGTTCGGAATACCGGGTACGCTTTCGACACTCGCCGTTTCAACTTTCCCCATTGCTAAGTCGTTTGGATGACCGAGAGCCGCGAGCTGGGCTTTGAGCGTCTCGACCTCCGCCCTCAGCTTATCGTTCTCGATTAGCAAAGCCTGATACTTACTCAGAAGCGACATGATATTTTTCTTGTCCGTACTCATACCGGCAGTCCGTCTAAAATTTAACGCTTTCTTAAGGAAGAACGTGAATTCCGACATATCAAGAAGACTCTATTCTCGGGATATCAATCGGTTGAAGTCGGCGAAGGGATATTGTCAGGGAGTATTTGCAGGCCAGAATCCTTGGCGCCATGCAGCGCGCGGGCGCGATGATCCCGCTCTCCTTTCATGGTGGAACAGCCTTTATAGCTTCAGCATCACGACAAGGCTTCCTTTCTCTCCGGAAAGCTGCACGCCATCCTTCAACGATCTCATCTCAAAGGACGCGACCTTTACGACCTGCTCTGGTATCTGAGTGATCCCAGTTGGCCTTCTCCCAACTTCATCTTACTGAACAATGCCCTGCGGCAAACAGGGTGGTCGGGACCTGAATTGTCGGAAGATAACTGGCACAATTTAGTGCGCGAAAGAATTGACACGATAAGCTGGCAGGCCGTTGTCGACGATGTCCGCCCGTATCTGGATACGACGGCAGACGCAAACCTCTTGACCAAAGAGAACCTTGATCGATTGCTTAGTGTGCACCGTGCGGATGGGATAGAGTGAATTGAAGTGCCAAGAGACTCTTTAGCAAATTTCGCTTCATATAGAAAAGTATACGTAAAGGAGAAACGTGGCAATCCCATACATGAAACCTCCATCTACGCCCCGGGGACCGCTCGGCGAGTTTCAACGGACGGCAATTCGAATCGCGGCTTCACACGCGGCTCCGGGTGAAAAGCCGGCCTTCGCTGCCCAGGGCGGGTTCCTCATTGTCTTTTCTGACCCTGCTGTTTGTCCTTTCGGGCGGATTGTATAAATTTTACATAAGGGCCGGGCAAATGCACTTAATCACAGAGTAACAGAGACACATGGAGAATGCGGAGAATCATATCTCATCTACGTATCTCAATGCCGCTGTGGTTTGATCAGGTAAGGGCTGTGCACCTCTGCGTCGACCATTCGCGGAGACGGGATGAAACCCGGATCAAAGTCGAACAAAGAATGCCGAACAGAAATGAATTCCATATAGAGGCGTTTGAATTCACTCAATTTCGAATTTCACACTTTGATGAAGGGATAATAATGAGAGCGATGGTATTGTGCATATTGACATTGGCGGCACTCCTTCCGGGTTGCTCGCCTACAGGCTCCGACATCTCCAGTCAGCCCACGCCGAACAGCCGGATTTACATCGAAGGTGGAGCATACCTCAATTCCCCGTCCGCCACTGGAAAAGCGCCGTACACAGTCTACTGCACGCTTATGTATGCGGACACCGGCAAGAACAGCAGCGACTTCAATTCGGCCGATGTTAAGGTAAACGGAGCATCTCTCGTCCGGGTATACAGCAACGGATATTTCCAGAATACCAGGACGGTAATGTCGTTTTCGGAGGGAGACTCACTGGAGTTTGTAATCAGGCATCAGAAGATCGGCACCGTCAGGGGAGTGGTGCACGTGCCGCCATCGGTTGACGGCGTGTCGGTATCGCCCGGACTTTCGACGGCAAACCTGCCCAACAGCGAAACGACATTCAACCTGAACTGGGTCCAGGTGACCGCGAGTTACTATTATGTGCAGGCAGCCGGCTACAACTACTGGCAGACCCTGCTCGTCGCGGACTCATCGTTCTCTACCCTGGCGAACAGTGCAACCGTGGTTCTGAAGGACAGCTTGGGGAGCGCCTGCCCGTACGTTTATTTTCGTGTACTCACCTTCAGCGCCGTTGACTTCCAGGGCTTTGCCCCCGGCTCGGGATTGAGCGTGAGCGGGGCGTACTTCCGGGGGAGTTCAAACATGCCGAACGTCGATGCGAATGTACGGCAGCCTATAAACGGGCGGGACGGGAAATACTGAAGGGACAACGGGCAGAGTGCTGAGAGCAAAGCGAAAGAGCCAGATTCTCTCTGTCTCAAAGGTTTAGTTAGCCGGGGCCCATGCGATTTTACGTCGGCGTGACGGACAATAACTGATACACTACCTGGCCGGCGTTAAGCCTGAGGCACTGAACTTCTGGCGGCCGAGTCATCGGCATCGGTTCGAAACCGACGCCTCGGAGGTATCGCACACCCCCTGAAGGGGGTTTTGTGTACCCGAGAGCCGTCCGTTCCCGGCGCGCGTCTCGCACGCCCTGACGCGCGCTTCGTGGGTTCAAGAGATGGCGATGCCGGGTGGCTGCAACCGCCGCTGTGCCATCACCGGCAAGAAGACAATGCCCCTCCTGCAGGCCGAGCACATCAAGCCGTGGAAAGACCATCGCCCTCACAACCCCCAGAACGGACATCTCCTGCGCGCAGATGTCCATGTCCTTTTCGAAAAGGGCTATATCACTGTGACGCCGGAGCTGCGCGTGGAAATGAGCATGAAGATTAAAAAAGAATATGAGAATGGGGAGCACTACTAGAAATATAATGGCGAGCGGCTTGTAAATGTCCCCACCAGCGAGCCGATACGTCCTTCAAGAGAATTCCTTGAGTGGCACAACACGCACAAGTACAACGGGTGATGAAAGATAGGCTACGGAAAATACCTATAAATCTCCCTGCGATGGAGAATCCGCTCCACGAACAAAGTCTCACCCTCCAGTCTGAGGCCCAGGCGCCAATCACCGAATCGCGCTTTGTAGAAGCCGTGATAACCCTTCATGGCTTCTACGTTGCCAAGTTCAGCCAGAGCTTTTGCCGTGGGAAGTTTTTCGAAAACGAAGGTCTCAACTTCTTTACGATGTGTAGAGGGGAGCGTTGCGAGTTCTTTGAGGAAGCGTTTCTTGAAGCGGACGTTCACTCAGGCTTTTCCAGCGAGTCGTAGAAAGACTTTGCCTCTTTCAACGAGAGGCTCTCTTCGTCGAGGGATTGCCTGATCAGCTCGGATAATCCGTAATTCTCCAGGGCTTCCTCGATTTTCCTGAAAGTCTCTATGTCCATCTGGACGGCGACCTTCTGGTCGTTTTCGTCGACGATGTATTTCACAGGAATGTCTGTCATAGGAGTTTCAAATCCTTTTAAATTTAACATCGGCTGTTTTCTTTTCAAACAAGCGTCGAGGCTGGCAGCCACGCAGGCATGATTGGAAACCGACGCCTCGGAGGCATCGCACACCCCCAGGGGGGGTAGTGTACCCGAGAGCCGTCCGTTTCCGGCGCGCGTCTCCGTCATATTACTTGTCCTCGCGAGGAATGGCGCTTCAAGCGCGACATGCCAAGGACTCGTTTGATCGCTGGCGGAAAGTTCGGAAAGAGCAACATGTAGGTAGTGATTACAAGGTGGATGGTGCCGCCGCCTGGAAAGGATTCCGGAGCCAGGCAATCGAATCCACCTGGCAGGTGCACTCTCACGGATTTGTCCACACGCTATGCCCCCTGCGCTTTGCACCTGTAAGTCTGCCAGTGCCTGATCGGATTACTAACTCAGCATTTGTGCATAATCAGACCAGGATCATGTGCTCCGGATGAGATAGATCACAAGGAAAACGCCCATTGCCAGGACTGCGATTGTGAGAAGTGCCGGGAGCTTGGACGACCTGTGAAAAACCTCCTCGTCAATATCTTTCTCGATCCTCCTGAATCTGACGAACGCAAGTGCACCGATCGCTGCGCCGAGACCGACCAGGAATACGCCGAAGGCGGAAGAATATCCGTGGAGGGAAGGAATCCGTGTTTCAGGGACACCCGACTTGCCGAGAAAATGTGAGATCTCTTTTATGAAAAGAGCAAACCTTTCTACTACGAACCCGAAAGCCATTATGCCGATGCTTGTTCTGATCCATGCAAGAAATGTCCGTTCGTTTGCCATGTGAACGCGACGGTTGCTCGGCATTGCAGACTTCTCTTCTATCTTTGTTTCCGGCATGTGATACACTCTTCCTCTTAGTGTGCGGTAAAAGTAGCGGAAAGAGATGTTACAGACAACAGCATGTCGTGAACGATGGATCAGAGGAGAAACAAAGGGGAAGAAAATGTACGCAACTTCCCGAGGTGCTGACCGCTATGCCCCCTGCCCTTCGCTCCTTTAAGTTTGCCAATGCCCGAACGGAACACGGAGACCCTGAAAATCCGTCGGCTGATAACTTCCGGCTTCAAAAGTTTGCTCTTCTCTCCGTTTCTGGGCATCTTTGGCAAGATTTTGTTTGCAGGGTTAGGGTGGTGAAAATAACGAGCCTGGTTTCGGCGCACAAGTGGCGCTGAGCAAGGTATCTACAACGGACCTATAGGGAGTTTTCACGACACCTCCAAAGTTGTCTGAGGCTGAAACTCGTTATAACCTGATCGATCCAGAGATCAAAAAGGCTTGCTGGAATCTCGACGACCGTTCACAGGTCAGATCAGAAATACCTGTGGATGGCTACGATGCTAGTCCAGTAAATGGATTTGCCGATTATTGTCTCTACCGTTCCGACGGCGATGTGCTTGCAGTCGTCGAAGCGAAGCGCACAAGCAGGGACGCGCGAGTCGGAAAGCAACAGCTCCTCCAATACTTAGAAGCAATCGAAAAGAAACAGAGCTTCAGACCTTTCGGCTTCATGGCAAACGGAGAAGAAATTTTCTTCTGGGACAGCGAGGTTTCTGCTGAGAGACAGACGGCGGGATTCTTTTCGCGGGAAAACCTCGAACGCCTCCTCTGGATAAAACAGAACAAGAAGCCTCTCAACAGTGTCCAGATCAATAAAGACATTGCCGACCGCGCATATCAAACGGAAGCCATAAGGCGCATCTCCGAGGCGATAGAATCGAAGAAGAAACGCAAAGCCCTCCTCGTAATGGCCACCGGCACCGGCAAGACCCGGACGATCATGGCACTCATCGACGTTTTCCTGAGAACGCATAACGCGCAGCGGGTTCTCTTTCTTGCCGACCGCGATCCTTTGGTGGAACAGGCGCTTACGGACGGATTCAAAACATTCCTGCCGAACGAGTCCCGCGCCCGCATCCGGACGTACGATCTCGAAGAAGCAAAGCTGGCGCGCATCTGCGTTTCGACACTTCAAACATTGGAGCTCTGCTACGACAAATTTACTCCCGCCGACTTCGACCTGATTATCAGTGACGAATGTCACCGTTCCATCTACAACAAGTTTACCGATGTCCTCGCTTACTTCGACGGCGTGCAAATCGGCCTGACGGCGACGCCGGCGGAGTTCATCGACCGCGATACGTTCAAGTTCTTCGATTGCCACGATAAGATTCCGACATTCCTTTATACATTCGATAAAGCCGTGGAAGAAACACACCTCGTCGATAAGAACGTCTATGCCGCACAGACGAAGTTCCAGCGGCGGGGAATCAAGGGCGCGAACATGACGGAGGAGGACAAAGAGTCGCTCCGCCGCCGGGGGATCGATCCCGACAGTATCGACTTCGAAGGAACCGATCTTGAAAAGAAGGTGACGAACAAGGATACGCTTCGCAGGCAGTGG
>JAJYOS010000279.1 GCA_021796055.1 Bacteroidota bacterium | reverse complement strand
TTCTGGAAATCTGTTTTCCTGGCTCTCGTTGCCGCAGGGTTATACTCGACTGTGGTGAGATTCTTGTTTGGGCTTGGCGCCGCGACTCATCTGAGTGATGATTTCCCGTGGGGACTGTGGATCGGCTTCGACGTGTTGTGCGGCGTCGGTCTGGCAGCCGGCGGCTTCGTCGTAGCATCTGCGGTCTACGTCTTCAACTTGGACCAATATCAGGCGATCGTGCGGCCTTCCGTACTTACGGCCTTTCTTGGCTATGTGCTGGTCGTCTTTGCACTCCTATTCGACCTGGGGCGACCGTGGAACATCTGGCATCCGATGGTGATGTGGAATCCCCATTCGGTTATGTTCGAGGTTGCATGGTGCGTGATTCTCTATACGGCGGTCCTTGCTCTGGAGTTCAGCCCGATGCTCTTCGAACGGCTGAGAATGCATAGGGCGGTTCACGCCGTGCATAAAGTGATCGTCCCTCTTGTGATACTCGGCGTAATGCTTTCCACCTTGCACCAGTCATCGCTGGGATCACTTTACCTTATTGTGCCCGAGAAGATGTACCCGCTGTGGTATTCCGGCAACCTTCCTTTCTTCTTCTTCATATCTGCCGTGGCGGTCGGACCTGCAATGGTGACAATTGAGTCGTTCATCAGCTCCCGCGCTTTCCACAGGGAGATCGAAATGCCGATACTCTCAAAGCTGGGGAAAGTAAGTGCAGTCGCCCTTGCGATATACCTCGTTTTGAAGATAGAAGATATATTGAACTATCATCTTGCGCCTTATCTCTCCACGTTCAATCTGGAGGGGGTATTGTATTGGGTCGAAATATTGGGCGGTGTGGTTCTTCCTATGGTACTACTAGTGATCCCGAAAGTGAGAGAGAGCAAGCGGGGCCTGTTTTACACCGCGCTTCTCATTGTTTCAGGATTCGTCCTGAACCGAATGGATGTCAGCATTACATCCATTGAGCGTTATTACAGCCAGTTCGGCGTCAACTATTTCCCAAGCTGGATGGAAATTTCGGTTACATTGATGATAGTGGCGGTCGGGTTCGGCACCTTCGCATGGGCAGCGAAGAATCTTGCGGTCTTTCCCAAGGAGGTTCACGCGGAGGCCCCTGCGCATGCTGAGAGCTACGAGGTCGTCGTGCTGGAAGACAATGCTCAACTGAAAAGTGCGCATACGTTTGGAATGGAAGCCAAATAAACATGATTCATAGAGGCGGTGCGGCATGGAAAACAAAATGATCAACAGAGTGATCCCGGATGGCGAAATGAATTGTATTTGGGTTGAAGCGGGACTGGTCTCGTACAAGTTGTGTGACCGTAATTTTGAATGTGAGGACTGCCCGTTCGATCAAGTCATGCACCGACAGTCCCACCCCTCTTCTATGCCTCTAACCGCCAAGGCGGCCGGATCAGTAGAAGCGAAAATCGAAGAGAAGGCCGTATCTGGTTGTGAAATGCTCGTCAGCTTGCTCAACGGTTTCTTTGCCCTCCCAATGTCTGTCTCATTGCCTGCCGACAGATCGTATTTACGTAATCACGTCTGGGTTATGAAAGAGCAAGACAACATATATCGTATAGGGCTGGACCATTACGCGGCCTTTCTCCTTGAAAGCCTGGGGAGCGTGATACTGTCCCCGCGGGGCGCCCTGCAGGCCATCAACAATCCGCTCGCATGGATGATATGCGAAGACGGGACGGTAGCGGTCCGTTCGCCGTTGTCCGGCAGGGTCGTCCGAAGCAATTTCCAACTGAAGGATTCGGCAGCCCTCATTAAGAATGATCCGTACGGAAAGGGCTGGATAAGTGATCTGGAAGTGACCGATGGAGAGAATACAACGAGGCGTTTCCTGAACGCTCAGGAAATCGGAATGGAGTACAGCAGTCAGATGGAGCAGTTCAAACACGAGATAATCGAAGAGTATCAGCATGTCCCGTCTCTCGGCGTCACTTTGTTGGATGGTGGAACCCGCACGAGGAATTTGAGAGATTTTCTCGGGCCTCAGAAGCTCCTATTTCTCCTGCAGAAAATGCTGGCTATCAGGACTT
This sequence comes from Bacteroidota bacterium, assembly GCA_021796055.1. The sequence continues at coordinate 5,783 of JAJYOS010000279.1, read as the reverse complement.
GAAAAGAAGTTCGCGGAATTATGCCACGTCCCAACCCAATTTCGAGACCCCGACTCCTGAGTCGTCACTGGCTATCTCTTTCGGGGCCGATTTCATCCTGATTTGAGCCACTATCTTCTCCTGAAGTCATGACCCTTCTCGGCATAAGAATTGTGAAAACTGCCAAGAGGCGTCTCAAAAACCATGCGTATCACTAAATTTCTGGCCTTCAGGCTTTTCGTAATCGTACTTCTCGTAATGCTTGTTTCTACGGGAATCTTCACAACCGTCATGCTGAATTGGCACTATGAAAAGTATTTGAGCATTACAACGGACTGGGCATTGCGGACAAGTGATCTCATAAAGAGATCGACGCGGTACAGCATGCTCGAGAACAGGCGCAAGGATATTTATCAGACGATCAACACGCTGGGAACCGAACCCGGGATAGAGGCGATCCGGATTTACAATAAGCGGGGTGAGATAACATATTCCAGCGTCGAAACGGAAGTGGGCAGGTATGTCAACATGAACGCAGAAGCCTGCAATGTCTGCCACAGCCCCGGGAAGAGTCTTCCGACGAACAGGACCTCGGCCCTGACCAGAATCTTCTATTCGCCGAGGGGCTACAGGGTTCTCGGAGTGATAACACCGATCAGGAATGAGCCCAGCTGCTACAACGCCCCGTGTCACGAGCATCCGTCGTCCCAGACTGTGCTCGGAGTGCTTGATGTCATGCTTCCGCTGAAAGGTATGGATGCGGACCTTGCCCAATTGAGAGCGTCGACTTACATGGGCAGCGCTCTAATGGTGTTGAGCGTCACGGTCTTTGCCGGACTATTTATTTGGATTATGGTTAATATCCCCGTACGGAAACTGACACAGGGAACACAGGAGATCATGAAGGGAAACCTCGACCACAGGATAAGGGTGCATTCTTCCGACGAGATCGGGGATCTGGCGACATCATTCAATGAAATGACCGAAGAGCTCGGCCGTGCAAGGGATGAACTGACACAATGGGCATACACACTTGAGGACAAGGTGGAGCAGAAGACGGCGGAACTGCGCAGGGCGCTGTCGAACATGGTGCAGATGGAAAAAATGGCATCGCTGGGCAAGCTTGCCGCAAGCGTAGCTCATGAACTCAACAATCCTCTTGCGGGGATACTCGCGTATGCTAAGCTGCTGAGGAAGAAAATCGGCAAGGAAAGCATCCCCGAGGAGAGAATCAAAGAGATGCAGGAAGAACTTGCGATGATAGCTGACGAGAGCGCCCGATGCGGCAATATTGTCAGCAACCTTCTCCTGTTTTCCAGGCAAAAGGTGGGCGATTTCCAGCCGCAGGACCTTAGGTCAATCATAGAACAGAGTCTGAAGCTGATAGCCCATCATCTTACGATGCACAACGTGAAGTGTGAGCTTAAAATGCCGGAAGGGCACACTGAAGCTACCTGTGACCCGCAGCAAATTGAGCAGGCCCTGATTGCACTCGAAATAAACGCGATAGAGGCAATGCCCGATGGGGGAACACTCATTGTCGAGATGAGAATGAAGGAGAAAAAACGCGGCGTTGAGATAAAAATTGTCGACACCGGAATTGGCATAAACAAGGAAGACATGGAACACATCTTCGAGCCGTTCTTCACGACGAAGAAGGACGGGAAGGGGACGGGGCTCGGCCTTGCTGTCGTTCACGGTATCGTAGAGAGACACGGCGGAAGGGTTGATGTTCAATCGGAGTCCAATGTAGGGACCACGTTCACAATAACTCTCCCGGTGAACCCTTCCGAGCCGGTTGCGGACAAGATTTCAAGCTTGTAAAAGAATTGAGAAGAGAGCATGGCAAACAATCATAAAGCGCTTCAACCGAGCATACTGGTAGTTGATGATGAGCTGTCGGTTCGCGACTCGCTTAGCAAATGGTTCAAGGAAGACGGCTACCGGGTCGGAACGGCGGAAAACGCCAATCGCGCATTGAGTCTGATGAATGAAGGCCCCTGGGATGTTATGCTTCTGGACATAAAGATGCCCGGCATGGACGGACTGGAACTGCAGAAGCGGCTGAAGGAGATCGACAAGAACGCCTCGATAATCATAATTACTGCGTTCGCCGCAGTCGACACTGCGGTTCAGGCGTTGAAAGAGGGAGCATTCGACTATATAACAAAGCCGGTAGATCCTGATCACCTGACACATCTCGTTCAAAATGCGTTCAGGGCGAAAAAACTTACCGACGAGAACTGGAGGCTGCGCCAGCAGATGTCCGAGCTCTCAGGGGCGGATGAGATTGTAGGGGAAAGCCCTCAGATGCAGAAGGTGATCGACCTGGCGAGAACCGTAGCCCAGACGGATACCACCGTCATGATTCGCGGAGAAAGCGGTACCGGCAAGGAGCTTGTCGCCAGGACGATTCATGCAAACAGCTCGAGAAAGTATTTCCCGATAATCACGGTCAACTGCGGAGCGGTTCCGGAGACACTCCTTGAAAGCGAGCTCTTCGGCCATGAGAAGGGCGCTTTCACGGGTGCACAATACCGCCGCAAAGGGAAATTTGAAATGGCCGACGGAGGGACAGTCTTTCTCGATGAGATTGGGACGATCAGTCAAAAGATGCAGGTTCAGCTTCTTCGGGTCCTGGAGACTAAACAGTTCACAAGGGTTGGCGGCAATGAAATGATCTCAAGCGACTTCAGAATCATATGCGCCACCAACCGAGACCTGGAGGCGGCTATAGCCGACAGAAGTTTCCGCGAGGATTTGTACTACAGGTTAAATGTGTTTACGATATTCATTCCCCCGTTGAGGGAGAGGCGCGTCGACATTCCGCCGCTGGTAAATCATTTTGTGAAAAAATATGCCGCTTCGATGAGCAAGCCGACGATCGATATCGACCCGGAAGCTATGGACCTGCTAATCCGAAACAGATGGCCTGGTAACGTCCGCGAGCTTGAAAACGTGATCGAGCGCGCCATGGTACTTGCCAAACCCCCCGTTATCCGGCCGGAGGATCTGCCGTTCCAGATGTCTCAGATTCAGGAACAGAATTCACCCCAGAACGATCTGCTGACGAGCTGGGAAAAGATACACATCGAAAAGGTGCTTCAGAAAATGGGATGGAACATAACGCGTTCTGCCGAAGCTCTTGGAATTGACCGCGTGACTCTGTACAGCAAAATCTCGAAGTACGGCTTGAAGAGACCGTAGGAACCTGCCCGTCTGGACCAGAGCCCTGGACAATGTCTTCAATACTAATCGTGGCGATCAGCCCGATAGATCGTTCCCTCCTCGATCCGCTGGTGGAGCCCCTTACCAGGGCGTTTGGGCCGAGGGTTGAAGTATCCCGGTCCCAGACGCTCGAAGGGTCGTTTGCCTTCAATGTGTCGCGCAACCAATACGGCTCTACACCGCTAATCTCCGCTCTGCTCGATAGGTTCGATGACTTCGACGGGAGAATACTGGGGGTGACTTCGGGCGATCTCTTTGTTCCGGTTCTCACCTACGTGTTCGGCGAGGCGCAGCTTGACGGTAAAGTGGCAGTGGTCTCTTCGCACAGGCTGAATGATGAGTTATACGGACTCGGAGCAGACAGGAAATTGCTCCACCTGCGCCTCCTCAAAGAGAGTGTTCACGAACTCGGACACACTTTCGGCTTGCTCCACTGCAACGATTATTTATGCGTCATGCATTCCTCGACGGGGGTTGAAGAGATAGACATGAAGACGGAAAGGCTCTGCCCCGAATGCAGAGGTAAACTGGTTTCAAATACGGCTGGATAGAAACTCCCGATATTTCAAGTGCCTTCGCGGACAATTGCGTTGACAGGTTGGTGACGTCGATCACCGAATCCTTTGGTTTGACATTCCATGACCGGAATGAACAGCAAAGATACATTACAAACAACGCCAGCCTGGGGGTTTCATATTACATAGACAGGGGACTGATGCTGAACTGGGAAAACCGCCTGCCCTGGCAGCAAGAACAAATGCGGTTCCGCTCTTCTTGTGCGGAGCGGGTGGCACTCAAGGCCGCGCACGGGCATCGATGACGGCAGTTCTTACTTAGGTCGCAACTTGATTTCGATGTGTCCCACCCATCCGGGGTGCGGTACGAAAGACAGGAATGAATTATCTGAATGCATGATGTCGGTCAGCTCGTTCCTGTTGCTCACGGTCCTGATATTCTCCGGCTCACTCGTGAAGAAGTTGAAATGCTTGTTGTGCAGCAGGTCCATGACCCAGGGAAGCTTCTGCCAGTCGAATCCCATCAGCCTTGCGGCGGCGATATCGACCCCGAGGTGATTATAGCCTGAAATCACCACCCCGGCTCTTCTTTCATCCGGGAACAGCGGGCCATTTCCTTCGCCTCCGACGATGCCGTCTATTACAGAGAAGACCTTTCGCTGCGGGCTCTGCTGCAATACGCCTCGTTTGTCGGCGTAGACGGAAACCTTCATCAGGTCTGACACCATTCGCCATGCACTGTCGTTGCCGTGCCAGTTCCCGCCGTCAAAGAGCACAAGCTCCTCTGTGGTCCTCTTCAGAAACGGTTTGAGGAATTTCCGGTACGGCTCGTACGCCAGTCGGAACAACTTGCTGCCGAAGCGGCTCTGCTTTGCGAGAAGTGCGTCGTAGAGGAACCTCTGCGTTTTGACTATTAGCTTCGCCTTCCCCTTCAGGAAGTTAGCGGGAAACTGGTCGCCTCCCTTTTCGGGGGTACCGAGCGTGTAGTGAACGAGATAATTCTTGTTCGTGATCGTACCCACCAGCCCCTTTGCATTCAGCGTCACCCCGACTTTCTTATGCACCTTCAGCTTCGGGACCGATATCAGGACATCTGCGCTGAGGATCGTATTCGACACCATGTATTCGTGCCGGCCGTTCATGTGATGTGTTATGGTTTCGTCCCTGTTGTAGTCGGCACCGTAGAAATTTGTGTTCTGAACGGCGGCGAAAGCGCTCCTTTGCCCCAGGTCGACGACGACGCTTCCTTCCGGATCGCCGGGAAGCTTCTTCCTGTTCTCCTGGCTCGCGACGTAATTTTCGTCCTTATATTTGAACCAGAAATTCCTCAGATCTCTGATCGGTATCTCGAATCCGAATTTTCTCCGGTACAAATCGGATATAGAGAGGAGGTGTGTCCGCTCGAGCAGCTCCTGAAAGTCGCAATCCATCTGCGGGGTGTCGGCGATGATGATTCGCCCGTCGCCGCCCAGCGCCTTGTAAGCATAGTCCACAACTGCCCGAATCACGGAGGGATGTGTAATGATCGAGAAAAGGTTTCCCCCCTTGTAATGGTCGCTCAGCACGAAATTCGGTTTTATTACGACCGTATCTCCCGGAGTTATGACATCCTTCAGCGGGTTCCATTCCGGGGTGCCGTAGTGAGTCTCGTCAAGACCGAGCAGGTACAACACTCCGCGGACTCCTTCATATGCAGGATTGTGTGTCCCGCTGATGCCGAAGTTCGTGTCGTATTCCGGATACCGTTCTGAAGCGTCGTATGGCGGCACGCCGAGGTATTCGGTTTTACCCTGGTATATCGCAGCTGAGAGATTGGAGAAATACTGACTAAGGTCTTTCATGGTCTCCATATGACAGAGGCAGCTCCTGTATCAGAAATCGGAACTTCCCGCTTTTGGGAACCTCGATCGAATCGACAAACTTTATGTCGAGCTCCATATCGCCGCCGAGCTTTTTCATGAGTTCAGAATGAATCTTCTTTGTATCCTTTTCGCTGTAGCCTGAGTTCCTGACAATGTTGAACGTAACTCTGCCGGCTTCGCGCTGCAGGAATTGGAACTG
>JAJYOS010000278.1 GCA_021796055.1 Bacteroidota bacterium | reverse complement strand
GAAGAGAAGAATTCGGACGCATCATGATTCTATACGGCGCGCGGAGTCCTCTCGACCTTCTCTATCGCGTTGAGCTCGAGGAGTGGAGCAAAGCGGCAAATGCTGAGGTCATTATAACAGTCGACAGGGGCGACTCAAGTTGGAAAGGTCACATCGGCGTGGTGACGGGATTGTTTTCCTACCTGAAGATGGATACCCCAGCAACGCTGGCGATGGTTTGCGGACCGGAAGTGATGATGAAATACACGTGTGAAGAGCTTGAGCGGCGCGGACTGGCAGCGGAACGCATCTATCTGTCGATGGAGAGAAACATGAAATGTGGCGTAGGGCTCTGCGGGCATTGCCAGTTCGGACCGAAATTCATCTGCAAAGACGGACCGGTGTTCAGCCTGCCGCAAATCAAACACTTGCTCGACAGGAAGGAAATCTGAAATGGCGCAAAGAAGGACTGCCGGTAAGCCAAAGGTCGCCGTTTTCAAATTTGCGTCGTGCGATGGTTGTCAGCTCTCTCTGCTTGACGCGGAGGAGTCGCTCCTCGATGTGGCCGGCGCGATTGACATCGCCTTCTTTCCGGAGGCGAGCAGACGGATGCTCAGGGGACCGTATGATGTCGGAATCGTGGAAGGAAGCATCACAACTCCTCACGACGTGGAACATATACGCGCGATAAGAAAGTCTTGCGGCGCATTAATCACTATCGGCGCCTGCGCCACCGCCGGCGGAATACAGGCTCTGCGGAACTGGAAGGATATCAGGAATTTCGTCCACATCGTTTACGCGTCTCCGGAATATATATCGACGCTCGACAGGTCTCTCCCCGTAGGCTCATTCGTGCATGTCGATTTCGAGCTCCGGGGATGCCCCATCAACAAGTATCAATTGATCGAAGTTATCAACGCTTTTATCAATAAGAGAAAGCCGAACATACGTACCTACAGTGTCTGCATGGAATGTAAGGTGAAGGGTAACGAATGCGTTATGGTCGCGCACGGGGAGCCTTGTCTCGGGCCGGTAACACAAGCCGGCTGCGGCGCGATATGCCCTTCCTTCAATCGTGGCTGTTACGGCTGTTTCGGTCCGATGGAATCGCCCAACACTCCCGCGCTTTCGACAAAGCTGAACGAGCTCGGAGAGTCGAAACACGATATCAAGCTGGCGTTCCGCACTTTCAACGCGTATGCCGATGCTTTCAGAAAAGAAAGCGAATCACATGAATAGTAAGTCGATAAAAGTCGATTATATTGCTCGAGTCGAAGGCGAGGGAGCCCTAACCGTGAAGATGAAGGACGGTCAGGTGAGCGATGTCAAGTTCAGGATTTTCGAGCCCCCGCGGTTTTTTGAAGCCTTCCTCCGTGGTAGAAAATACAGTGAGGCTCCGGACATCACCGCTCGCATCTGCGGTATTTGTCCAATCGCTTACCAGATGAGCTCTGTGCACGCAATGGAAAATCTATTCCAGGTAAAGGTCGGGGGCCAGCTTCGCGAACTGAGACGCCTTCTCTACTGCGGTGAGTGGATCGAGAGCCACGCGCTACATATCTATATGCTGCACGCTCCAGATTTCCTGGGATACGATGACGCGATCCAGCTCGCGGGCGACCATCCCGATGCCGTACAGCGAGGACTCCGCCTCAAGAAAGCCGGGAATGATCTTGTCGCGTTATTGGCCGGCAGGGAGATTCACCCGATAAACGTGAAGGTCGGCGGGTTTTACAAGCTCCCTGACAGAAAAGACTTCGACGGAGTCCTCGAGAGCCTGAAGCGCGCCAGGGATGAAGCATATGAGACAGTAATTTGGACAAGCAAGCTCAGCTTCCCTGATTTCGAATCCGACTATGAGTTTGTCGCCCTGAGCCATCCCGATGAATATCCATTCAACGAAGGAAGACTCGTTTCCAACATGGGGTTGAACATTGATATTCGGGATTACGAGCTCGTGTTCCACGAAAGCCACGTAGAATACTCAAACGCCCTGCAGTCCACGATGAAGAACCCGCGTACTTCCGACTCGCAAGTTTCTCAGGACGAGAGCCGTGGGGCCTATCTGACCGGTCCGCTCGCAAGATTCAATCTCAATTTCGAGAAGTTATCTCCCATCGCCCTGAAAGGGGCGGAGGAGGCGAACATTCGCCCGCCTGTTCTGAACCCGTTCAAGAGCATCGTCGTGCGTGCAATAGAGACTCTCTACGCCTGCGACGAGGCAATTAGAATAATAGAAAACTACGACGCGCCCGAAAATTCCGCGGTGACTTTCCAGGTGAGGCCAGGCTTCGGATTCGGATGCACGGAAGCGCCAAGAGGTATACTATATCACAGATATCTCATCGGTGACGATGGGCTGATCAAGGACGCGAAAATCGTCCCCCCCACCGCGCAAAACCAAAAGATGATCGAGTCTGATCTCAGGAACTTCGTCTCATCAAACATCAAAATGTCGAAGCAGGACCTGACGCTCAGGTGCGAACAGGTGGTGAGAAATTACGATCCATGTATTTCGTGCGCGACACATTTCGTAAGACTCGACATATCTGAGGAACTGTGAAACGAAGATGAGCAAATCGGAATTCCCCATAAACAACCACCGTTCATCCCGCGAACTTTCCCATGAGACTTCAATAACAGTCGTAGGGATCGGTAATGAGTTCCGGGGAGACGACGCCGTCGGGTTGATGGTATTACGGCAGCTTAAGGGCAGCACGCCGACAGGTGCAAGATTAATTGAGCTAGCGGGCGATGAATCTCATCTCCTTGAGTTAATGCGCTCCGCAGACGCGATGATTATCGTTGACGCAGTTCAATCATCTGCACCTGCCGGCACAATTTTCAGAGTCGACACGGGCAGGGAACCGGCTCCGAAAGATTTCCTCTTCTTCTCTACGCACGCTTTCGAGACAGTCACCGCAATCGAAACGGCACGAGCGCTCGGCATTCTTCCTCGCGAGACTCTGCTCTACGGAATTGTTGGAAAAGATTTCTCGTACAAGGTAGGAATGACCGAAGAAGTCGAGGACGCGATAGAAGTTATCAGAGAGGGAATTCTTGAGGAGATTTATCTCCACCACTCACGACAAAGCGTCGGGAAGTAGTCCGCTCTGTTCTCTTCGAAAGTGGGGATTATTTGTGTGGAGAAAAATGGAGCACGCTGTCCGCTAGGTCAGATTTGCACTGCAGTACAATCGCGCTTCATCTGAAAATCAATAATACATGGCCAAAGAGGGGTACTGGTTCACCGTCATGGCCGGCGGCTGATTGCCCTAGCCGGCCACATTGAGAGAAATCTATCCCGCCTGTTTTTCCGACTGCTGAAGCTTCGCTTTCGCCATTAAGAGGTCGAGATTGTCGGCGTATTGGGAATTCGGAAAATCCTTTTTCACCCTTGTGAGCAGGGCAATGGCTTTTTCGTTCTTCCCTGTCTTAATGTAGTTCCTTGCGGCACCTACCAGGTACTGCGGCGCGAGGAAATTCTTCGAGTCGCTCGCCGCGGCGCGCTCATAATATTCAGCCGCTTTCTGATAGTTTTTCTGTATCGCGTAGACTTCGGCTACACCCGCGTAGGCGCTCGCCTGCAGAAACCTGTCGCTCCCGTCATAGTCCTTGAAGTACTTCATAGCGTCAGCGTAATCACCGAGATAGTAGTAGCAGTCGGCTAGGTATACCTTTGCCTGCTCTCCGGTTTCGGAGCTGCCGTAGGTTTCCACTATGTACTTGAGCCCGCGTATGTTGTGAGTCGGGTCTCCATTGATGGCGACCTGGTACGCGCCGCCGTTGAACGCGCCGAGAACCTGGGACAACTCCGTGGCCGCCTTGTTATTGTTTGAACGGATGTTGTTCATGTACGCGACCACGACGATCGCCGCTATGACCAAGCCGGTTACCACGCCGCTTACGATCTTTCTGTTGTTTCGAAAGTATTCGGTCACGCTGAAGTACCACGTGACAAGCTTGTCCTGTTTGAGTTCTTTCTTGGTAATCCTTTTTCTCGGCTTGAGCATACGGTATTCCTTATTAGTACGTTCCTAGCATTAGGGTGAAATCGGTTTAAAATTTAGGCAAAAAAAACGTGCGGTAAAAGGTAATTTTTGTGCTGGGGTAATCGGCGGGAAGGAATAAAACATCAAGGCTTGAACGCGGCTATCAGTTTCCCCAAGAACAGCGAATATTGGGCAATTTTGGCGGCGGCGTGAACCATTCCCCGGACCGAAACCGGTGACGACCTCCCTTCCAGCCGCTTCGAAGGTCGAATCCCTTTCAGCTGTCATCAGGTTTAGACCGAACTATCCGGGGGAATGTGAGTCTCTTCTGTGCATTCCGTGCGCAATATTTCTCGGAGAACTTACTGCCGCCATCCTTACATTTTGTCCGGAGCGGAGATACCCAATATCCTAAAGCCGTTCGCCAACACCGTCTTTGCGGCGAGGCAGACCGCGAGTCTAGAGGTCGCGAGCTTCCGATCCGGAATCACGACCCTATGTACATGGTAGAAACGATGGAACGACTCCGCTACCTCCTGAAGATAATTGATTATCCGGTGTGGCTCATAAGTCGATGCCGCCGCCGCCACAACCTCAGGGAAATTCCCGAGAGTCTTAGAGAGCTCAATCTCTTCCTTCTCCTTCAGGAGCGAAATGTCGACATCGTTTCTGTCGCCCTGTTGTACCTTGCCGACAGGGAGTCCTTCCTCTTTCGCGAATCTTAAAATGCTGGCTATCCTCGCATGAGCGTATTGGAGATAAAAGACCGGATTCTCCTCGCTCTGCTTTTTGGCAAGGTCGATATCAAAATTCAAATGCGTTCCGATGTTCCGCATCAGGAAAAAGAATCTGACAGCGTCGGCGCCGACCCAATCGATGAGTTCGTCGAGAGTAATGAAGTTTGCCTTTCGCGTCGACATCTTCACAACTTCCCCGTTCTGGATAATTGTGACGAACTGGTGGATCAGAACCTTGACTTTATCGGTATCGTGGCCGAGAGATCGAAGAGCCAGAAGCACGTCCGGGTATGTGGCGATATGGTCGGATCCGAAAATATCGATGACGAGTTCGAAGCCACGCCTGAATTTCTCTATGTGGTAAGCTATGTCGGGGAGGCGATAAGTCGGTTCTCCGGTGCTCTTAACGATTACCTTGTCCTGCTCGCCGCCAACGGCGGTCGCCTTGAACCATTTCGCTCCGTCCTTCTCGTACGTGAGCCCAGCCTTGTCAAGAGCGGCAATTACTTCCTTGATCTTCCCCGTTTCGTAGAGCGAATTCTCATTGTAGAAGACATCAAAGGCAATTCCCAGCCTGCTCAGAGATTTCTTTATGTCCTCGAAAATTTCCTGTTCCGCCCTGTCCTTGAAAATTCCTTCCGCGGGCACGTTAGCCAGAGACGAGCCGCGTTCATCGTAGAGATGTTGGGCTATCTCGCGGATATATTCCCCCTGGTAATGGTCCTCAGGAAATTCAATTTTCTCTCCAAGGATTTCATTGTATCTCAATCTCACCGAATCTCCGAGAACCCGCATCTGCCTTCCAGCATTATTAAAGTAATACTCCCTTGTCACATCGTGACCGGTCCATTGAAGGACATTCGCTATCGTGTCACCGAAGACGGCATTCCTGCCGTGTCCCACAGTCAGAGGGCCTGTCGGATTCGCGCTGACGAACTCCACCTGCGTTTTTTTCCCTCCGCCAACCTCCGACCGACCGAAAGTCTCTCCGGCCTCGAGCACCATTTCGATGAAGGAAAGGAAGTATCCGTCTGTAAATTTGAAATTGATAAACCCCGGACCCGCAACCTCCGCCTTCTCAACAAGCCGTGGATCGAGCTCGATGGAATCCAAAACTTTCTGGGCAATGTCGCGAGGCTTCATCTTGAGCTCTTTGGCCGCAAGGAGAGCGAAGTTAGTGGAAAGATCGCCATGCGACTCGATTTTGGGTTTTTCGAACGAGATGTCGATCCCAGTTTCTGCGCACGACGCGGCGGAAAGGCCACTTTTGTTCAAAGCTGAAATTATTTGTGACTTGAGATATTCCTTCATATTTCCGTCGGTTTCCTGTCCCGGCGAGCCGCGCCGTCTTTCGAAGTTGTTTTTGCCGCTCTGGGTTTCCTATCGACAACTTTCTGAATCTTCGCGTCGCCCCAAAGTTTCTCTAGCCCGTAAAAAGTTCTCGCGTCCTTGTGAAATACGTGCACCACTACGTCAACATAATCCAGTAGGACCCACTGCAGGTTCTGCAACCCTTCGGAATGCCACGGCTTTTCTCCGGCCTCCGACATCCCTTGCATCACCGCGTCGGCGATTGCCCTTACCTGTGTCTCCGACTCACCGCTGCATACGACAAAGTAGTCCGCCATCGTCGTGACTTTTCTAAGGTCCATAATTACAACATCCTTGGCCTTCTTGGACAATGTTAATTCGGCAATCTGACGCTGGAGGGTTTTTGCTTGTGCCATATTATTCTATACCCATTCTTGGTTTTAGATTCTGATAGTCCTGCCCGATAAGCACTTCCACGTCTACATAACTTCTAGGGTCGACGCGCGTAATGACGTGCTCCTTCTTGACTCCCAGTGCAGCGGCAACCCGTAATGCGTTTTTGTAATCTCCGGAAGTGTTCACTACCTCGGTGTGCATTCTGTTAAACCTGTCCCCGTTTGCAGTCTCGACAACGTCAAAACCTCTTTTCCGGAGGAAGTACGTAAAATCCATTGCCACGTCGCTCTTGCCGCACTCGTTCTTGACCGTAATTTGAATGACCTTCTCAACCTTGGTTGGAGAGTTGGCGTCGGCTCTGAGCGGATTCACTGACGGGTTAAGGAACAAACGGTTTACAAGTGAATAAAGAAGGAGGGCGGCAATGACAATTACTCCCGCGAGCGCGAATGCTGACAATAACTTTCGGGCGATGGACGAAGACTCGCTGTTTCCCCTTGACCTCTTCATCAACTACGGGAAGAAACGGTATCAAGTATTCCGCAAACGGGAAGGACTCCGTCGCGCCGCGAACAAAATGGAACAGATGAAACGGGAATGCTCTTCAACTTAAGGTGATAAGCCTCTACCATCCCATGGGACCATAGTACATGTACGGATTGAAGTACCTGTACAACGGGTTCTGGTTGAATTGAACGTCCACCGAAAAGTCCTTCGTCGGATGATAGTTGAGCTCAGCGCGAGTGAGGTAAATACCGCTGATGCTCTTTGAGAAACTATTGCCGAGGGTGCTATAAGGAGAGCTCATCACACTTACATCTGCGCTCAACGTCAACGGCTGGCTGATCCTGTAAGACATACTATTTGTATATGTCGCGAGTGACAACGCCTGGTTACCCAATGTCATGTAATTCATCGAGATCGATTGATGCATGGAGAAATTCGCGGGATTGAAAAAGCTAAAGAGTGAACCGCCGCCATTATCGTTGGAGCGAAAGAGCGAGTTGTCAACACTCGAACCGTCGGACAACTGACTCTTGAACTGAGCATAACTCACCGAGCTAAAAATCAGCATCAAAGTCAGCAAAACGGCAACTTTTTTCATCGTTTCCTCCGCATTCTGAAGAAATTTTAAACAAAACATAAGTAAATGTCAAATCATAAGCTTAGACGTATATTCCTATCAACGGTTCAACAGAGGGCCATCGTTCCCGTGTCGGAGCCGTCCGGCTGTGCACCGTTCCGGCAATAACGCGAATTTTCTGGAACCGTATGTTGCACAGAACGGGGGCCGAGACATGGCCTGCGGCAAAATTTTCCTCCTTGAGCGGAATCGCGCGAACGTCTTGAATCAGCGGCGGTCGATATTCGATTCTTTCAATCGCATCACGCAGGCAAACGCGCGGGGGGAAAACGTTTGGATTAGGAGTTTTCAAAAAAA